>JAIHTM010000314.1 GCA_022713905.1 Collinsella sp. | reverse complement strand
TAATTCGTCGGCAGCGTCAGGATGTGTATAAGAGACAGCGCGTGGACGAGCTCGGCCGTATGCAGCTCTCCGGCGGCAAGATGGAAACGCTGGAGCAGGCCATCGAGCGCGCAAGCGTCGACTCGCCGAGCGTCACCACCGGCGACGCCGACCTGGCGAGCATCGAGGTCGCGCTCAACCGCCTGCTGCGCCAGATGCAAGAGGCCAAGCTGCAGCAGATGCGCTTTGTCAACGACGCGAGTCACGAACTGCGCACGCCCATCGCGGTGATTCAGGGCTACGTAAACATGCTCGACCGCTGGGGCAAAGACGACCCAGACGTGCTGGCAGAGTCCATCGCCTCGCTCAAGGCCGAAAGCGAGCATATGCAGGAGCTCGTGGAGCAGCTGCTGTTTTTGGCGCGCGGCGATGCCGGCCGCACCGTGCTGCGGCGCGCGAATACCAACCTGGCCGCACTGGTCGGCGAGGTTTGCGAAGAATCGCAGATGATTGATGCCACGCACGCGTATCGGCTGGCCTTTGACGCTGCGCTCGCCAGCGACCCGCGCTGCGACGCGCCCGTTGACGTGGCGCTTGTGAAGCAGGCTCTGCGCGTGATCGTGCAAAACGCCGCCAAGTATTCGGACGCGGGCACGACCGTCACGTTTGCCATAACGCCCGATGCGGGCACGGGCGCGATTGACATAAGCATTGAGGACGAGGGCATCGGCATGAACCAGGAATCCGCAGCTCACGCGTTCGAACGGTTCTACCGCGCCGACAACGCGCGCGATGCCGGCGCGCAGGGCTCGGGTCTGGGGCTTGCCATTGCCAAATGGATCGTCGACAGCCACGGCGGCGTCATCGGTGTGACCTCAGTCGAGGGCGTCGGCAGCCGCTTTACGATTCGCCTGCCACGATAGAAAGCCCCTCGGCATAAATAAAGGGATAAGGCCATGCGGCCCTATCCCTTTTTGCTAGCTATGGCAGCTTGTGCGCTACTCGCGGCACAGATGCACGGCGAAACCGGCGAACTCGCGCTTAAAGTACACGAGCTTGGTGCTACCGTCGGGCAGCAGCGCACGCGACTCTTCGTTGACCTCGAGCCCGCGCTCGGCAAACCACTTCTCGGCCGCATCAATGTCGTTGACGGCAAAGCCGATGTGGCCCTTGGTGCCACGACCATTCTGCTTCATGACCTCGACCAGCGAATCGTTAAAGTACGAAACCGGGGTCTCGATAACGGGCAGACCCATCATCGTCGAGAACAGCTCCGCGATCTCCAGGGCGTCTGCCGGGTCGGTGGCGTTAATGCCCACATGGGCAACGCGCATGCCAAAGAGCTCGACCGGATTGGCGTTCTGCTCACTCATGCAGTCAGCGCCTACTGAGCCATGACGTCAAGAACGGCCTTCTCGGCAGCGACGCGGTTCATGCCGGTCATGAAGGGCACGCCGCTCACGTACGGGCAGGTAAGGCCCTCGGGGGCAACGGTGGTGGCGATCAGCAGATCGGCGCCCTCGTCGCAAACGTCCTTGGCCTCGGAGATGGCGCACTGCACGATCTCGTACTTGTCGGCGTAACCGTTGGCGTCGAGCATGGTGGCGACCTTCTGGGCAACGAGCGTGGAAGTAGCAGCGCCAGCACCGCAAGCCAAAACGATCTTCTTCATAGGTAATGTCTCCCTTCATGGTTTACTTTAGGTAAGTGTACCGCAGCGAGCGATGGCGCTCGGCCTCGATGCGCTTTTATGCCAGTTTGCTTGCACGCCGCGTATAATACATCTAGCACGTGTTGTCATACCGCTCGCTTTACGAGCGACTAAGGACTCTAAAATGCCCGATTCCCGCACCCTCTGGACCGCCGTCGTCATTATTTGTATCGCCATATCGGTGTTCTTTAGCGTAAAAAAACGCACCACGTTTAAGCGCCTGCAACAGCTTATGGCTGCCAAGCAGTGGGACGAGTTCGATCGTTTGCTCGATGGCAAACTCACCAGCATGCTGTACCCGCGCTATAACCGCGACTACCTGCGCCTGAACTCCTATCTGCTGCGCGAGGACCACAAGCGCGCCGACGAGATGTTCGATTTGCTGCTGGGACTCAATCTGCCCAAGATGCAGCGCGTCGACCTGGTGATTAAGGCCTTTAACTACTACGTTGGCCAGGAGGACCGCAAAAAGTCCAAGGAGCTGCTGCACGAGATCAAAGGCTTTGAGGGCGGCCAGGCCGAGGCAGTCGCACACGAATGCCAACTGATGTACGACACGATGATCCTCAAGCGCCACAACGACATTCCCGAGCTGGAGCGCATGCTCAAGGAGGCCGGTGACGACAAGGTCAAGAGCTGCCGCTTGGAGTATCTGTTGGCTCTGCAGTACAAGAACAAGGGCGACGAAGCCAAGTTCCAGGAGTTCCTGGAGAAGTCGGGGCAACACTCGATGGCCGTCAACGCGTAACGGACGGCTTGTGCTAGACTTCTAGTCTCACGGGGGCGTGGCGGAATTGGCATACGCAGGAGACTTAAAATCTCTCGCCGCAAGGATTGTGGGTTCGAGTCCCACCGCCCCTACCATATGG
>JAIHTM010000313.1 GCA_022713905.1 Collinsella sp. | reverse complement strand
TGTGTTTTGTCAAGTTGTTATAGGCCAGTGTGGCGTGAGTTTTCCTT
This sequence comes from Collinsella sp., assembly GCA_022713905.1. GTDB lineage: Bacteria > Actinomycetota > Coriobacteriia > Coriobacteriales > Coriobacteriaceae > Collinsella. Next base: position 2,515 of record JAIHTM010000313.1, on the reverse strand, counting down.
CCGAAAAAGCGGTAGGTTTTAGTCCAGTTCGGAACTGGCCTGTCATTGCTCGTGTTTTATTGTTTCATTGCATAAGAGCATGAGTCCTGCGATAGGACTCGCCCTCGAACCTGAGCATCCTGCCGTGATGCACGGTCCGGTCGATGATCGCCGCGGCCATGTTCGGATCCCCGAACACCCGGCCCCACCCGCTGAACTCGATGTTCGTGGTGTAAACGATGGATTGCATCTCGTACGCGTTGGTGATGACCTGGAACAACAACCGGCTGCCTTCCTCGTCGATCGGCACGTAGCCCAACTCGTCGATGATCAACAGGCGGGCCTTGCCGATGGACGCGATTTCCCTGTCGAGTTTGCCTTCCGTGCTGGCGTGCAACAAGCGCATGACCAGGCCAGCGGCGGTGAAGAACCGTACCGTCATGCCTTCCAGGCAGGCCTTCCTTCCCAACGCCATCGCCAGATGGGTTTTGCCCGTGCCGGGAGGTCCGAACATGACCACATCCTCCGGACGGCTCGCGAACTCCAATGATTCAAGCGACCGCCTGCCCCAATCCACCGGAAAACGAATGTTCTCCCAGTCATAGCCGTCCAATGTCTTGACGGCCGGGAAACCGGCCTGCTTGAGCAGCCGGGATCGTTTCGATCGTTCCCTGGACTCGATCTCCGCGTTCATCCATTGGTCCATGAACTCCATTTGCGACGGGGTCGCGGTTTCGAGCTGGTCGGCGAGCACTTGCCTGGTCAACGGCAGTCGGCGCGCCAATCGCATGATCGTTTCCATTTTCCTGTTCGTGGACGCGCGGCGTCGGGTGGCGTCCGGCGCGGGGTTCTGGATCCGGCTCATCGGTCCTTCCCTCCTTCCCGCTCCTTGAGCGTATCGCCATCGCCTGTTTTCATGAAGTCGTCGTACACGCTCAGGTCGGGCGCGGGAACATCGGCCGGCGCCTCGCCGGACGCTATCCGTCTGGCCATGATGCTCAGGGCTGCCTCGTCGATCGGTCTGCCCTGGCCGATGATGTGTTCCGCGGCTTTGCAGGCCGCGTCGAAACCGCAAGCGGCACCCACGCGCCCCAACAAGCGGAACGTGGCCTTGCGCCGGGCGGAGTCCTGCGCGTCGATCAGGGTTCTCAGGCCCTCGGGAAAATCACCGCGCACGGGTGATTCGCCCCACGCGCGTGGCTTGCGCGCCAATGCCGGCAGCAGCGACGACGGGCTACGCACCGTACCGGCCTGCTCGCCATAAGCCCTGGGCAGCGAGGCCACCTTGCGGCCGTCGCGGGTACGGATCTCCACGTCGAACGCGCGCAATCCCACCAATAGCGGCCAGCTACGCCAGGCCGGGCCCGCGAGGTAACGATACGAACCGACCTGTATGACACCTTCCTTGTCGGCGCGCCGTTCCTGCCAATCGACCGCGTCGAAGCGCACGCGCGGCAATGGCCGCATGCCCGCCCGGTCCTCTTCGAACAAGTCGTTCACGCTTTCATCAGCCCGGTAATGCTTGTCGTTGCCGAGTTCGTCACACCGCGACAGCAGATGCTTGCTTAACTGCGCATAGGACTCGACGTTCAACAACGGGACCATGAGGTTGCGGCGCAGGAACCCGACCGCGTTCTCCACGCTGCCTTTCTCCCAACCGCTCCTGGGATTGCAGAACCTGGCCTCGATCCGGTAATGCTCCAGGAACAACTGGAAGAGCCCGACGATCGTGATCTTGTCCCAAGCGGTCCGGTGCGCGGCCCCTGTGGCGTTATCCATCACCAACACCATCGGAACCAGGCCGATATGCTCGAAGATCTCGACCAATCCCTCGCACACGCATTGCGCGTTCTCGCCAGGCAACGCGACCACGTAACGCTTGTTCGAATACGGAAACGACGCCACCAGGCAATGCACCTTGGTTTTCACGCCCGCCAGCACCACCACGGCCTCGCCGAAATCGACCTGCATGACCCCGGGCCGCCATTCCAGCTCCATGAACCCGTCACAGGCGGGACGATGTTCTTGACGCCATTGCTTCACGTAACGCTGCACCGCGGAATACGAGCCGGTGAACCCTTTCTCCGTGACGAGTCTGTCGTACACGCGTTTGGCGGTATGGCGCTGCTTGCGGGGCATGAACCGGTCCGCTTGCAACCACTCGTCGATCACGGGCGTGAACCCGTCGAGTTTCCTCGGCCGCGTGGTCGATGGTTTGGGTTTGGGCGAGCAATCCTCCATCAAGGCGTATTTCCTGACCGTGTCCCTGGACACGTTCAAATCACGGGCGATGGCTCGCCATGGCGTTCCCTGCTGGTCAAGGAGCCTGATACGTTGTTGAACCGACACCGGTATGGTCATTCCTTTCCTTTCCCGAGAACCGTCAATGGTTGTTTTTTTCAACTCGGGAAACTAATCGATAACGACAGACCGGTGTCACTTGTTTTCCATCAACGATGAAATGGACTAATTCCTACCGCTCTTTCGGACTAAAAACCAAACGCTCAACCGGTCTTAAAACCATTGAACATAAACA
>JAIHTM010000312.1 GCA_022713905.1 Collinsella sp. | reverse complement strand
GGGTTACCGTCGCGGTCGGAACCGATCCAGCTGCCGGGATGGAAGAACGCCGGGCACAGCGGCGGCACGGTGCCGGCCTTGTCGCCCAGCACCCAGTCGTCAAAACGACGATAGATGACGGGGATAACGTCGAACAGCGTGTTATCAAAGATGTCGATGATGGTATCGGCTTCCTCGACCGGCGTGGGCTTCTTGAGCGCGATGGGGCTCGTACGCACCAAGGCGTCGATCTCCTGCAGCATATGGCGCTCGTTCTCCACCAGGTCGGAGCCGCCCAGACGCGGACGCTCCTCCAGCAGGTTGGAGATACGGCGAATCTTGCCCTCGACGGCCTTACGACGGGCCTCGGTGGGATGCGCGGTAAAGACGGGGTGGAACTCAAGCTTGCCGAGCAGCTCGTTGGCGCCCTCGACACCCATCTCATCTACCAGCTGGTGATAGGCGACGGTGAGTTCGTTGGCGGGATCGACCTCGGTATCGGTCGACGCACCGGCCTCGCGCTCACGCAGCTGCGCGACACGGTAGTTTTCCTCCGACAGGTTTGCCAGATGGAAGAAGCTCGTAAAGGCGCGGACGATAACCTGCTGCTTATCGAGCGGCAGGCTGTCGATCAAATCGACGACCTCACGAAACGCCACGGCGGTGGGCTCGTCGGCAGTGGGCACGCCCTGCTCGTCGACGGACTCGTCGGCAGCACGCGTGCCGGGGTTTCCGGCGTTGGCCACAATCTCGGCTGTCAAAATCTTGTCGAACAGGTCCGCGATCTCAGGATCATACTCGCTAAGCACACGGCGCTCCAGGCGCAGGAACAGCGCCAGATTATCGCGCAGCTCCTCGGGGATCTCGATCTCGGCGAGACGCTCCCTGGACTCGGCATTCGAGCCAATTCGGTTAACGAGGCGGTTGACCACGGCAGCGACACGCGCCGCGGCTTCGGGTACAGACTGGTTGCTTAGGTTCTCAGCCACGTTTCCTCCCATTCCTCCTTCTATGCACGTAACATGCGGTATTCATTATAGGCACTCGGCAAAAACTTTCGAAGCTGATTGCGCTTTACCACACAAAAGTATTTTCTGCATTGCAAGGCTTTTTGCCCCAAATGGTCGTATTTCTCGGTGGACGGCATATGCAAACGGGGGCATTCCGCATAAATGCGAAACACCCCCGTAACAATCGCTCTCCATGAGCAGGGCACGTTAGCAGGCCCGCAGCTCAAAAAGATACGCTACAGGCGCTCGCGAACCGCCTCGACAACGTTGGCCAAATCGACCAGTACCTCGTCGTGGCTCTGCATGTCGCGCACCTTGACCTTGCCGGCGGCAAGCTCGTCGCCACCCAGGACTAGGATGAGCTTAGCGCCCACCTTGTCGGCCTGCTTAAACTGGGCCTTAAGGGAACGGCCCTGATAGTCGGCCTCGGTCACAATCCCTGCAGCGCGAAGCTGCTGCGTAATGGTAAAGACGTTCTGACGCAGCTCCTTGCCGGCGTTGGCAACGTAGACGCACGGGACCTCCTCGGCACCCAGGTCGCTGCCAAAGGCCTGCAGGGCCAGCAGGGCGCGCTCAAAGCCGACGGCAAAGCCGACGCCCGCCGTGGGCTTACCGCCCTCGAGCTCAACGAGGCCATCGTAGCGACCGCCACCACCGATGGAGCCGACACCGGCGCCGGGAGCCTCGACCTCAAAGACAGTACGGGTGTAGTAGTCCAGGCCGCGCACCAGGGTGGGATCCTCAACATACTCGATACCGGCGGCGTCCAGATAGCGCTTGACTTGCTCGTAGTGCTCGCGGCACTCGTCGCACAGGTTGTCGCCCATCAGCGGGGCGTCGGCCATGATCTCGCGGCAATGGTCGTTCTTGCAGTCGAAGGCGCGCAGCGGGTTGAGCTCGGCGCGCTCGCGGCACTCGTCGCACATCTCGTCGGCGTGATCGAGAATGAACTGCTTGACCTGCTCGCGGTATGCCGGACGGCACTGCGCATCGCCCATCGAGTTAATAAGCAGACGGAGCTTGGACAGATCGAAGCCCAGGCGCTTGTAGAACTCCATGAGCATGATGATGCACTCGGCGTCGGCAGCCGGATCGGGAGCGCCGAGCCACTCGATGCCCACCTGGTGGAACTGGCGCAGGCGACCCTTCTGAGGACGCTCGCCGCGGAACATGGCCTCGGCGTAATAAGCCTTAAACGGCGTGGAGCCCTGGGGCACCAGGTTGTTCTCCACGACGGCGCGCACCACACCGGCTGTGCCCTCGGGACGAAGGGCCAGGCGCTGCTTGGGCTTGAGCTTGGTATCGGTACCCTCGGTAAAGACGCGCTCCAGGTTGGCGCCGCTAAACACGCGGAACATCTCCTTGCGCACGACGTCGGTCGACTGGCCGATACCGTGAACAAACACGTCCACCTGCTCGATCGCGGGCGTCTCGATGGGTTTAAAACCAAACGGCTCGAACACGCCGGCCGCAATCTGCTGCATCTTTTGCCAGGCGCGCATCTCGGCGCCGATAAGGTCGCGGGTTCCCTCCGCCTTCTGTGCCTGCATGGGCAAACACCTTTCTTTTGTATCGCGTCATAGGTAGTGGTCATTATACGGC
>JAIHTM010000016.1 GCA_022713905.1 Collinsella sp. | reverse complement strand
AAGCCGGGGCGAGACAGGTCGGATTTGAGGACGGCCGAAGAGGCGTCAGCAGGTCGGTGGGTCATCGTCCCGGCGTTCGGCATCAGGGTGGCGCTGCGACGCGGAAATCGCGCGCTGTCGCCGCGCCCCGCAGTGCCCGCTTCCCCCGAGAACAATTATCAGTGCGGGTAGAGAGCTTATCGATTTTCAAAATAGCCGGCTATGGTTGACCTCTGCGGCTTAAACGTAGTAGATAGGCCCTATTCGTGGCACAGCACTACTCCATCCCAAATTGGCACCCCGAGCCCTCGTGAGTTGCCAACAAGCTGTTCGCCCAGCGCTTTATCCGCGCGGCATTTGGAAAATAGCACCACCGCAAAACCCGCGAGTAGCGCTTACTTTGCTATATCTCACTATACTTTGCTATATCTTGCTATACTTTGCTATATCTTGCTATATCTTGAGCAAAGGTGGCTCACATGCAAACAAACCCTTTTAAGCCCACAGCAGGTAAAACACCTCCCACGATTATCGGCCGCGAAGATGTGCTCGAAGAATTCAATGAGGGCCTCGTCAACGGGCCTGGTGCCCCGGGGCGCCTAATGCGCATAGCCGGCGTCCGTGGAACGGGCAAGACGGTCCTCCTTGACGAGTGCTCACGTTTGGCGCAAAGCCGTGGCTGGACGGTCATAAAAGAGGTCGCAACCGAGGGACTTTGTCAGCGCATTCTCGAACAGCTGCAGCCCAAATTCCAGGCCAAGCACGCCAGATTTGAGCCCACCGTGGCTGGCATATCCATCGGCAGCATAGATATTGAGCGAATCGGCCCATCGCTACGCGACGCCATGAGACAGACAATAACCAAGAATGGAAATGGCCTGCTCATCACTCTCGACGAGGTTCAAGACGCAGAGCTCGATGAGGTCCGAACGCTCTCCATTGCGATTCAGCAGGTTATCGGCGAAGACCTTGATATCGCCTTTGTTTTTGCTGGGCTGCCTTCGATGATTGAAAGCATCATCAACGGAAAGACACTTACGTTTTTGCGCCGTGCCCTCCCCTTTGATCTGAAGGCTGTGGCAGTAACCGAAGTGTCGTACTCCCTCGAGGAAACCATTGAAGCGTCTGGCATGGAGTTGCAGCCAGGTATTGCCGGCCAACTTGCCGAGGCAACGCAAGGCTATCCTTTCATGATCCAACTCGTTGGATACTACGCATGGCAGTTGGCAAGACGCGCACATACAGCGATTATTGGAGAAGAAGAAGCCGAGCGTGGCATTGCAACGGCACGCGAACGCTTCTGCGCCATGGTGATTGAGCCCGCGCTGCAGCGCATTCCGCCCACGTGCATCGCTTATCTGCTGAGCATGGCGTCTTTGGGGCAGACGAGCTCGACCAGCATGGTTGCCGATGCCCTAAACAAAACGCCTCAACAGGTGAGCTCCGTCCGCAGCCGCCTGTTAAGAGAATCGATTATCGAGGCTCCTTCGTACGGCAAGGTCTCATTTGCCATCCCCTACATGCGCGACTACCTCTGCGAACACAAAGCCGAACTGGAAGTTGAACTGTAGAAACGGCAACTGCCCTGCAAGACGAAAACCGTTTTCGTACGGATTTAAAGCAGACGTAAACGGTTTTCGTCTGTTTTACGTTCGGAAATAAGACGCAAATTGCACTTTCGTATGGTTTTACGCCAAACGCAACACGCTTTCGTCCGGCTATGCGTCCCCAATCCAGACGAAAAAGGCCCCGAGCTCGTGTGAGCTCGGGGTTCTTTGTGCCGCACATCTATGAGAGGGAATCGATGCGCACGGGCGCTACTCCATGTAGCCGCCCTGGGATGGCGGAAACCTCGTCAATGGGGCCAGGTTTACATGCGCCAAGTTGGTGCAAAGTAACCTGCCCCCACGCAACAAGGGGTTGACTAGAGCTCGCAGGCAACCTTGTAGCCATCGCCGATGGCATCGCGGATGTTGCCGCACTTCTGGGCGTCGCCCAGCACGTGGGTGGCAACACCGGCAGCGGCCAGGTCGTCGGCCAGCTTGGTGTTGGGACGATAGCCCATGGCAAGCACCAGCGTATCGGCATCGGCGATAGTGTGGATCTCGCCATCTTTTTCGTAGCTGATGGTGTCCTCGGTAATCTCGGTTACCTTGGCCTCGGTCAGCACGTGAACGCCCTTGGAAAGCATGCGCGTGATGAGCACCGCGCGGCCGGCGCCGCCCTCGTTGGCAGCGAGCGTCTTGGTCATCTCGATGACGGTGACATCGCGATTGGCCGGCGACAGGTCGTTGACCAGCGGAGCCAGATAGTCGGCAGTCTCGCAGCCGACGGTACCGCCGCCGACGATGACGATCTTCTTGCCCGGGAAGGCGTTGCCGCCCAGCAGGTCGTCAGCCGTCATGACCTGCTTAAAGCCCTGCATAAAGGCCGGAGCGATAGGCTCGGCACCGTAGGCCAAAACGACCTCGTAGCCGGCATAGTCGCGCTGAATATCCTCAGCAGATAGCTCGGTACCAAAGACGCACGTTACGCCCGCTTCGGCCAGGCGGCGATACTGATACTTGATCACGCGCGTAAGCTCCTGCTTTGCCGGCGGAACAGCCGCGATGCGCATCTCGCCGCCCGGTTCGTCCTGCTTGTCCACAAGCACCACGTGGTGCCCGCGCTTGGCAGCAATGTAGGCCGCCTCCATACCTGCGGGACCAGCGCCCACGACCAGCACGTTCTTGAGCGTAGCGGCAGGCTCGTAGCCGGCCTCGTCGCGCTCCACGTCCGGATTGACGGTGCAGGAGATGCGCTTGCCAAACATAATGCCGTTCAGGCAGCGCAGACAGCCAATGCAGGGGCGGATGTCATCGGCGTTGCCGGCAGCGGCCTTGTTGCAGAACTCGGCATCGCACAGATTGGCGCGGCCCATCATGCAGATGTCGGCGGCGCCGTCCTCGATCAGCTCCTCGGCAATCCATGCCTCGTTAATGCGGCCGACCGTGGCAACAGGAATGTTCACGTGCTTTTTGATCTCGCGCGAGCAGGCAGCGTGCGAGGCCTGCTGGGTACCGGCGGCGGGAATCGCGGAGCCGCGCTTAATGGTGGTGCCGCCTGACACATGAATCATGTCGACGCCGGCCTTCTCCAAGCGACGCGAGACGTAGATCATGTCGTTGAGGGTCAGACCGCCATCGGTGTACTCATCGCCCGAGATGCGAACGTCGATGATAAAGTCCTTGCCGCAGCGCTCGCGAATCTCGGCGATAACCTCGAGCAAGAAGCGCATACGGGCGTCGAGCGAGCCGCCGTACTCATCGGTACGCTTGTTATAGAGCGGGGTCAAAAAGCCGCCGAGCATGCCGTGGGCGTGTGCCGCATGGACCTCGACGCCATCGACACCGGCCTTCTGCATACGCACGGCAGCGTCACCGAACTGATGCGTGAGCTCGTGGATCTCATCCACCGTAATGGGGCGCGGCGCCTCGCGGGCATAGGACGGACCCACAAAGGACGGAGCGATCAGGCGCGGCGTGCCCGGAATGTTAAAGGCCATGTAGGCGGGGTGGAAGAGCTGCGGCATGATCTTGCAGCCATACTCGTGGACGGCCGCGGCGAGCTTTTCCCAGCCGGGGATAAACGTGTCGTCGTAGCAGCACATATCACCCGGCAGATAGGTATAGGTGGGCTCGACCGTCACGACCTCGGTGACGATGAGGCCCACGCCGCCCTTGGCGCGGGCACGGTAATGATCGACCAAGTCATCGGTCACATAGCCATGATCGGCCAGGTTGGTGGATACCGGCGGCATAAAGACGCGGTTCTTGACCTCGGTCGTACCGACCTTGATCGGGCTAAAGAGCATCGGATAGGCAGAGGACTCCATACAGGCTTCCTTTCGTTTGAGCCGCTCGGCGGCAGTTGCTAACGTACTTATCCTATCAGCAACTGCCGTATTCGCAGTCAAACATGCCCAAACGCCGGTCGACTAATGAATACCGCGGCCCAAGTCTTCGGCGATTTTGTCTACGCCCTTAAGTGCGGCGCACGTCTTTTTGTTGGAGCAATGCCCCGTGCAAACGCCACCCTGAGCGCAGTCGGCGCAGGTGCCCTTGCGGTAGATGCGCACGCATACCGCGACAAACGCAATACCAATAACAGCCAGTACAACAATATCGATAGGTGCCATAGCAAGCCTCCTCTAGTTAACCACCACTTACTTTACCCCATTCTCCACCTACCAAAAAGGGACAGGTTTGTTTTGGTCGGTTTTATCTGCGGAAACGCCACATCTCTCCCACCAAAAAGCCCGAGTGTCGCTGGGACACCCGGGCTCGTGGAAAGGGGTTAATCCTTATTCGGACTTAAGCGGAAACTGCGGCGGAAGCAGTGTTGGTCTCGTCCTCATCGGTCCATGCATGCTTGGGCATGGGTCGGAAAATCTGGAAGAGCATCGCAACCAGCAGCACAATGGCCACAACCGTCCAGATACCAAACTGCCCAAGGACAAGCAGGTTGTAGAACTGGTTGATGAACAGGCCGATCACCCAAGCGAAGGCGCACTCGTAGCCGATGGCAATCGCGGTCCACTTGCCAGAGTCCATCTGGTTGCGGATGGTGCCAATGGCGGCAAAGCACGGAGCGCACAGCAGGTTGAAGGCGCCGAAGGCCACGCAAGCGCCCATGGTGGGGAACATGCCGGCAAACGCGGTCCACAGGCTCGGGTCGGTCTCGCCCGCGTCGGCGACGGACAGCAGCGAGCCGGCGGTGGCGACGACGTTCTCCTTGGCGACGAGGCCAGAGACGGTCAGTGCGGTTGCCTGCCAGGTGCTAAAGCCGAGCGGGGCGAAGATCCAAGCGACCAGGTTGCCCAGCATGGCGAGCACGGAGTAGTCCATGAACTCCTCGGGGATGCCGTCCATCGCAGGCAGGAAGCCAAAGGAACCGTTGTAGCTACCAAAGTTGGACAGGAACCAAACCACGACAGTGGACGCGAAGATGACCGTGCCGGCCTTCTTGATAAAGGCCCAGCAGCGCTCCCACACGTGCAGCGCCCAAGAGCGGATCGCCGGGAAGTGGTAAGCGGGAAGCTCCATAACGAACGGCGTCGGACGACCGGCGAAGAGCTTGGTCTTCTTGAGCATCAGGCCCGAGCCGATGACGGCGAAGACGCCCAGGAAGTAGAAGAGCGGCGAGATCCAAGCAGCGGTATCGGGGGTATGACCGATGATCGAGCCCATGAGCAGGGCGATGATGGGCAGCTTAGCGCCACAGGGGATGAACGTGGTGGTCATGACCGTCATGCGGCGGTCCTTCTCGTTCTCGATGGTCTTGGTGGCCATGACGCCAGGGACGCCGCAGCCCGAGGACACGAGCATGGGGATGAAGGACTTACCGGACAGGCCAAAGCGGCGGAACACGCGGTCCATGATGAAGGCGACGCGGGCCATATAGCCGCAGTCCTCCAGGAAGGACAGCATGACGAACAGCAGGAACATCTGCGGCACAAAGCCAAAGATGGCACCCAGGCCGCCGACGATACCGTCACAGACGAGCGAGTCGACCAGGCCACCGTCCTCGGTGCCGCCCGCCACGAGGGCATCGTGCACCATAGTGGTAATACCCGGAACATACGGACCATACTGAGCCGGATCGACCGAATCAGCATCGTCGCCCGCAGCCTCGACGGCTGCGTCGTAGGCATCGCGGCCCTGACCGAGCACGTACCAACCGTCGGTACCGAAGAGCTGGTCGTTGGTGAAGTCGGTCACCGTACCGCCCAAGGTAGAAACGGCGATGTAGTACACGCAGAACATGATGACCACAAAGATCGGCAGGCCCAGGATACGGTTGGTAACCACGCGGTCGATCTTCTCGGAGGTGCTCATCTTTGCCGGAGCCTTGGTCATGCACTCGTCGATGATGTGCGCGATGACGCCATAGCGCTCACCGGTGATGATGGACTCGGCATCGTCGTCGCAGTCCTGCTCGCACTGGGCGACCAGCTCCTCCACGCGAGCGGCCTTCTCCTTGGTGAGGTTGATGAGCTTGCAGGCGTCCGCGTCGCGCTCAAACAGTTTGACCGCGTAGTAGCGACGCTTGTTGGCGGGAACGCTCGCAGGCAGGTTATTCTCGATGTGGTCCAGAACGTCCTCGATGGAGGAATCGAACTTGTGCTCCGGCACTTGGCCCTTAGAAGCAGCGGACTTCTTAACCTGCTCGAACAGCTCCTTGATGCCCTTGTTCTTAAGAGCCGAGATCATCATGACCGGGCAACCGAGCTTCTTGGAAAGCTTGTCCGTGTCGATCTTATCGCCGTTCTTCTCGACCAGGTCGGCCATGTTGAGGGCAACGACCACGGGCAGGCCGGTCTCGATAACCTGAAGCGCCAGGTACAGGTTACGCTCGAGGTTGGTGGCATCGACGACTTGGACGACAACATCGGGCTCGCCGCTCATGAGGTAATCGCGCGAGCACTGCTCCTCGGGGCTGTAGGGGGAAAGCGAGTAGATGCCAGGGAGGTCCGTGATGGTAACGTTCTTGTCGCTTAGGAGCTTGGCCTCCTTTTTCTCAACCGTGACGCCGGGCCAGTTGCCAACGTAGCCGTTGGCGCCGGTGATCAGGTTGAAAAGCGTGGTCTTGCCGCAGTTGGGATTACCCGCCAGCGCGACATGGATCTGAGAATCCGCCATTCAATCCTTCTTCCTTGTGTGCCTGCGCTGCTTTCTCCGCGCAGGCTGGATAATGTGCTTCAAAGATGCTGCATTAAGTTAGAAAAACCTAACTTTATCTGCAGAAATATGCGCCACGAGCCCTTACTGGACCTCGACGACGGCGGCCTCCTCCTTGCGGATGGAAAGCTCGTAGCCGCGCACGTTGATCTCGACCGGATCACCGAGCGGTGCAGCCTTCACGACCTTGAACGAAGTGCCCTTGATGAGCCCCAGGTCCATAAGGTGGCGGCGAAGCGCACCCTCACCGTGAAGCTTGACGATGGTGGAGCTCTCGCCCACCTTAACGTCACCCAACGTCTTCATTTACTTGTCCCCCTTTCAGTGCGTACAGAAATACCGTCGACTAACCGACGGTCATGATGTGCATGGCAACCTTGGAATCGATACCAAAGCGTGCGCCCAGCACCGTGACGATGATATTGGCGCCACTCGAGCTCACCACGTGGATTTCGCTGCCCTCGACAAAGCCGAGGTCCTTGAGGTGGTGCTTCATATCCTCATTGCCCTTTACACGAGACACGCGCACGGTTTCGCCCGCTTTTACCATCGAAAGCGGCATTGCCGGCATCTGCGGTCCGCAAGACATGAGTGGCTCCTAACGTCAGTTCGTCCTCAACATCGACGCGGTAAAAGTTAACCACGCCTATGTTCGCTTTAGTAAACTAACACGTGGTTAACTTTTTGGAAAGGGTCCCCATTCAGATTTCGAAAAAGTTTCCTATACGAAACAAAAGGGCACGGCAAAGGACCATCCTTTACCACGCCCTATCATGCTTAGAGTGAGAGATTTCTGATCGACGTAACGCAGGAAGCCTCGTCTACGCCCGAAACGCGGAAGATGATGTCCTCGCCGCACTCGCCGTAGAGAGCCATGAGTCCCATGACATCGCGGCCATTCGTGTGGCGATCGCCGATACTGACTGACACGTCGCAACGATGCTTGGCAATGATGTCATAGAGCAGCGCAACCGGGCGGGCATGTAATCCCAACGGATCTTTAATCGTCTTTGTAAACTCGACCATGTCCCCTCCCACGACATCGTACATTCGGCTGGCAAACCCAGCCATGTGGTAGTTATTGTAGCGTTAGATGCTTGTCGAGGACCCTTTCGGACACCCCGTGGACAAAAAGTGGCAAATATGAGTACTGTCACAAATTTAGTAGCAGCAGAATTGAGAGCAAATTGGCCGATTTGGCCGATTTTAATGTTTTGGAAGCCATCGAATCGCGTCTATAGGGGGTTAGATAAATTGATTTTGAGCCCATTTTCGCTCAGAACAGGCCGAAAAATATGACACCTCTTTTGCAACAGTACTCATATTTAGCATTTTTTGCCCACAGGGTCCAAAACCATGCTCCAAAACACAAAAGGAGGGGCCTCGTAAGGCCCCTCCTTAGGAAAGGGAATCGATTTATTCCACAGCCGTAGATTAATCCTAGCCGCTACTCCATCATGTCGAGGACGGAGGGGCGAAGCTCGTTCTCAGCAGCCTCGGGATCGGTTTCGCGCAGGCGGTTGATGTAGCGGTTGTACCACATCACGGCAAGGCCCAGGAAGACAACCACGCCGCCGACGTTGTAGACCAGCGTCAGCCACAGCGGCTGATCGAGCGGAATGGTGCCGCAGATAAGCACGAAGCAGAAGACCACAAGCAGGAATGCAGCAATGACCAGGCCAAAGGTGCGCGAACCCATGCGGAAGCCACGGGGAGCAGCGTCGAAGTTCTTGCGCAACATAAAGTAGGCAAGCAGGATCAGCAGCGGCGGGAGCAGAGCGGTGGCAGCCGTCATGTTGGTGACGATCATGAGCAGGTCGTCGAGGTTACCGGAGCCCAGGGCCGGGATGATCAGGATGGGGACGACGATGGCGAACTGCAGCCAGGCAGCGCGGGCGGGAATGCCGTGCTCGTTGAGCTCGACGATCTTGCTACCAAAGACACCCTTGGGGATCTCGGTGAAGAAAACCTTGATGGGAGCAGAGGTCCACATCATGAGGGAGCCCAGCGTGGCGGCGAGAAGGATCAAGCCGATGGCGCGCGTAGACACTTCCATGGGAATGCCAAAGTGGGCAAAGACAGCGCCGAATACGTCGAAGATACCGGTGGAGATGGCAACGCCGCCCTCGGGGATGAACAGGTTAACCAGCAGCGAAGCGCCTGCATACAGAAGGCCGATGGTCAGACCGGCGATAACGACGGTGCGCACGAAGGCCTTGACGCCACCCTTAAGGTCGTTAAGGAACACGCCGACAGACTCAGCGCCGCCAACGCCCTGGATGATCCAGGCAAGCGTACCGAAGAAGCCCCACGCAGTTGCGAAGTTGCTCATGTCGGGAGCCATGTTAGCGGGAGTAGGAGCCGTAGCGAACTCAACGCCGCCAAAGGCAGCAGCCAGGGACAGCAGGATGAACACGGCGGTCAGGCCGAGAGCCGCGGTCGAACCGAAGGAGGAAATGGAGCCGATCCACTTAGCGCCCTTGGTCGAAACCCACGTGGCGATAGCAAAGACAACGATCTCGATAATGGTGATCCACAGCTGCGAAAGCTCGGCGTTGGCACCAAAGAACACGTAGCTCGCGTAGATGATGACGTTGGGCAGGACGGACGCAAAGAAGAACAGGTTAACGAACCAGTAGCTAAATGCCGTCAGGAACGCCCAGCGACCACCCATCGAGGTCTTAACCCATGCGTACACGCCCGACTCGGAGTCCTTGTTAAGGCCGACGAACTCGGCGGTAACCAGGGTATAGGGGACAAAGTACAAAAGCGTGGCGAAGAAGAACGACGGCGCGGCTGCTAAGCCGATGGCCGCGTTGTTGTTGATGATGTTCTTGATACCGAACACGGCGGCAACCGTCATGCCCAGCAGAGCGAACGAACCAATCGTTCCTCGTTTTTCAGAGCTCATAAGCCCTCCCAATCATCTATTAAATGTCATCTAAACCCGTCCGAGCTGCAAGTGCAAACACGGACGGCGCACCTGCTAAGGGGAATGGGGAAAAGGGAGTCAACAAAGCCATCCCCCTTAACGGCGCGAAGCAAACGTCCAGGCGGACGAATACTACTTGTTGGGGAAGGAATAACCTTCGACCGTCACGTGCAGTACCACGACGCGGGGATCCGCGGCATCGGCCACGACACGGTAGGCCTCGTCAATTTCGACGACGGCAACGCCGCCGGCGGGAATCGTCACGGTCTCCCCCGCCCCCTCAAAGCGCTCGCGATCATCGATATCGCTGTAAGCGCGGGTGCAGGTGAGGCCTGCCTTGGGGGCAACCTCGACGGTCAGGTCGCCGTCGAGCGGAGCGAGCACGGCATGGTAGCGACGGTGACCGACCAGGTCGGCGGTTGCGGCCTCGCGGGCATAGACCCACCAGTACACCAGCGAGTCGCCGATGGAGTACGCCACATCGTGCTGCAGTTCAGAAACGCCGTCGAGCGCCTGGCCGGTACGCATCCACTTCTTGACGGACTTCATCTGAGCGTCGAAATCGGCGCGCGAGTTAAAGACATGCATGGCTTATGCCTCCTTAATGGGTGCCAGCGCCTGAGCCAAATCGGCAGACGTCAGCGGTCGCAGGGACACCTCAAAGCTGAAGCTCTCAAAACGGGTGCGATAGGAATCGAGCACCTCGGAACCCCAAGAGTTCGAGCCAAGGCCGAGCAGCTGGTCGTTGATGTTAACCGTGACCGTGTCGCCCGGAACAAGGTCGTAGACGTGCTTGGCATTATCAATAGCCTCGCAGCTATAGGGCCATGCCGAGAACGAGAACGGGTTGGAAGCGGCGTCGGCCGGACGAGTCACCAGCACGCCATCACCGTGGCTAGAGCGCAGGGCAACCCAGCGGGTACCCTCGCGGTTGGCACAGTCCTGAGGCATAACGTAGGGCGTGAACATGTCGTCGACCGTAGTGCGGTAATGACCGACCGGGTTGGCACGCAGCGAGTCCGGATAGTTCTCGCCCGGGCCGTGGCCATACCACTCGACGGCACGATCGCAACCGGGAACCTCAAAGGAGATGCCGATGCGCGGGATAATGTCCGAATAGTCGCCGTAGGGCTCGCCGGAAACCTTGAGGTCGACGCGACCGCTCGGAAGCACGGTGTAGACAAGCTCGACGCGCATGCCGAACGCGCGGACGGGAGGAGCAATACGTTGGCTCACGGTAACGACGACCGCATTGCCGTCCTGCTTCCAAAAAACCTTGCGGGTGGACGTCTGCATTACATCAATGAAGTTGTCCTTCCACAGGGAGTCGTACTCCTGGGCGTGGTTGTCGACGAGCGGATGCCAAAAACCAACCTGGGGACCAGAGGCCATGACGTCACGGCCGGATGCCTTCCACTCGCTCACGGTGCCGTTTACCTTGCTGAAGGTCAGCTCGCCGTTGAGGGAGTGAATGCGAATCTCCTGCTCGGTCTCCTCGACCGTAAGCTCAGGACGAGTGGGAGCCGCAATGGCCGGCGCCGGATGGTTTGCGATGGCAAACTGGTTTGCGCCCAGTTGGAACATCGGCTCGCACCAGACGTGAGCGGCCATGGTGTAGGCGCGCACAGTCAGCAGGGTCTCGCCTACCGCGGCCTCGTGAATCACCAGCGGAAGCTGGACGGACTCACCGGGGGCAACCGCACCGGGCATGAGCGTCTTGCGGCAGACCACGTCGCCGTCCACCAGGGTCTCCGCCGACAGGCAAACATCCTCGAGGGTGGTAAACCAGCGCTTGTTGGTGACAGTCAGCTCGTCCGCCTCGGCGTCATAAGCCATGCGAACCGGGCAGATGACCTGGCCGTACTCGGTAAGGCCCGGGCTCGGCTGCTGCCAGGGGAACACCATGCCATCGATGCAGAAGTTGCTGTTGTTGGGGTAATCGCCGTTGTCGCCGCCATACATATCGTAGGCAATGCCGTCCTCGGTCACAGCAGCCAGACCGTGGTCGCACCATTCCCAGATAAACTGGCCTTGGATGCAATCCCAGCGATCGAAGACCTCCTGATACTCGGACAGGCCTCCGGGGCCGTTGCCCATGGAGTGACCGTACTCGCAGTTGATGCGCGGCTTGGGGAACGGATGCTCACCAAAGTCGTTCATCTGCGACACACGGGAGTACATCGTGGAAATGACGTCGACGGTATCGGCGTTGCGGTCCTCCTCGTAGTGGACCGGACGACCATCGAGCTCGTGAGCCTTGGCGTACATCGCGCGGATGTTGCAGCCATAGCCGCTCTCGTTGCCCAGCGACCACATGATGATGCACGCGTGGTTGCGCTCCTGCATCACCAGGCGCTCAATACGGTCGACGTAGGCCGGCTCCCATGCCGGGTCGTCGGTAACCAGGGCGATGTTGCCGATATTCTCGAAGCCGTGGCTCTCCATATCGGTCTCGGCGACCAGCATGATGCCATACTCATCACACAGCTCGTAGAAGCGCGGGTCATTGGCATAGTGAGAGGTGCGCACTGCGTTGATGTTGTGCTGCTTCATGAGCTCCAGGTCGCGGCGCATGCGATCGAGGCCCACGGCGCGGCCCTTGTGATCGTCGTGATCGTGGCGGTTGACGCCATGCATCTTAAAGTAAGTGCCGTTGAGGTAGATATGATTGCCCTCGACCGTCACCTCGGCAAGACCCTGGCGATGCGGGACGTACTCGCTCACCTTGTCGCCGTCGTAGACCTCAAACGTAAGATCGTAGAGGAAGGGGTCCTCGGGATTCCAGAAGTGGGCATCGGTCACGCTGCACTCGGCATGGCCGTCGACGCACTCACCCGTAGCCACCACGTTCTCGCCATCGCTGAGCGTAAACACAACGCGGGAAGCGCCCTCGGCAACCGTATCGAGCGTGATCAGAGCGACATCGCCCTCGCGGTGCGTGCGGAACCTAAAGTCGACCAGGTGCGCGGCGGGACGCTGCATAAGGTACACATCGCGGAAGATGCCCGAGGCCCACCACATGTCCTGATCCTCGATGTAGCTGCCATCGCTGTACTGCAGGACCTTGACCGCAAACAGGTTGTCGCCCTCGACGAGCGCGTCGGTCACGTCGAACTCGGCAGACAGGCGCGAACCCTTGGTCATGCCGATATACTGACCGTTGACGTACAGCTCGCCATAGCTCTCGATGCCGTCGAAGCGAATGATCTCGCGAGCGCCGGCAGGAACGGCGGGGAGGTTGACGATGCGCTGGTAGACGCCCGTGGGGTCGTCGGAGGGAACGAACGGCTGATCAACCGGGAACGGGAAACCCTCGTCGGTGTAGGCAAGGTTGCCATAGCCGTCCACCTGCCACAGGTGCGGAACCTCCACGTGATCCCACTCGGGCTTGTACGTGGAGAGTTCCTCGTTGGAGACGGCAGCGGGGCCCTCAAAGAGGCGGAACTGCCACGAGCCGGACAGCTGGACAAACCCGCGCGACAGCTCGCGGCTGTACGTTGCAGCGAGATCGGCGGTCTCGTAACCCATAAAGTACGCATGGGGTGCCAGACGGTTCCTGTGGGTGAGCGCTTGGTTTTCCCAATCGTTAATGGCGTCCATGGTGATGCTCCTTCATCATCGTAGTGATTCTTGTGCAACCGGTTGTCCTTATCTTACGGGCGATGTAAAAAACTGTGCAACCGGTTGTCCGCTGAACGGTCGATTTGGCAGGGTTAACGGTGCAACCGGTTGTACAATCGCAACACTTATGTCACCCTGAGTATCGAAACTCAGCACAAGACATCGTTCTTAAGCTCGTAGGCAACCTCCACGCCCGCTGATATCTCACCCACACGAGACGTATTCGATTTCGGCTTGGTTGCAAAACGACACCGGTCACCGGATATCATGAACGCTGTTCAGGCGCACTATAGTAAGCTGTATCCGCACTAGCCCGTATCAGTGACAACATCGACCGCATTTTCCAGGAGACGCCATGACACAACCAGTTCGCACCGCACCTACGCTTGCCGAGGTTGCCGCAGCTGCCGGCGTGTCGCGCTCCACGGCATCGCGCGCCCTCAACGATTCGCCCCGCATTAGCGAGGAAACCAAAAAGCGCGTCCGCGCGGCGGCCAAGGAAGTCAATTTTGTCCCCAACGCTCGTGGCCGAGCGCTCGCTGTCGGGCGCACGGAAATCATCGCCGTGCTCGTGACCGAGCCTCTGAGTGAACTCTTCAGCGACCCCACCTATAGCGAGTTTTTGAGCGGCATTACCGAGGAACTGTCGGAGTCGTCCTATCTGCCCGTTATCTTGCAGGCGTCTTCTACGCATGAGCGCAACCGCGCACGCGAGCACTTTGAGCGCCGCTCGTTCGACGCCGTGATCGACGTCTCTCCCTACAAAGGCAGCGAGCTGCTCGAGGTGCTGCGCGAGCTGGGCGTACCCACCGTGTTGTGTGGCCAGCTCGAGGGCCACCCCTATCGCGATGTGTTCTCGACGGTCTACTCTGACGACGAAGAGGGCGGACATTTTGCGGCACTCGCCATGAAGGATCGCGGGCGCAAAGATATCGTCGCCGTGTTGGGACCGCAAGACAACCCCGCTGTTGTCGACCGCCTGCGCGGCTACCGTGCCGTCTTGGGCGAAGACCTCCCAGACGCAAACGTTATCTATACCGGCTGGAACAGCGGAGACGGCTATCAGGCCATGCACCAGATCCTCGCGCGCGAGATTGCTTTCGATGGCGTGCTCTGCGGATCGGACCGTATCGCAGCTGGCGTCATCACCGCACTCAACGAGGCAGGCCTATCCGTTCCTGCGGACGTTTCTGTCGTCGGCTTCGACGATCACGAGATTGCGGCGCGCTGCGTCCCCGCGCTCACGACCGTCCGCCAGCCCCTGCGCGAAGAAGGACACATGGCCGCCAACATTGCGCTCGACATGATCAAAGGTGCCGAGCCCACCACCTCCGTGATGCACATGCAGCTGATCCAGAGAGACTCGCTATAAGAAACTGGGGGCAGGCTTTCCGCCAGACAGTTGTTGCGGAAAGCCTGCCCCATTATTTTGCCGAATTCTGGGTCGCGCTTTCCCAGAGGACCCCCTTTGGGAAAGCGCGACCCCTTCTGGACGCAGATTCCGGGTTGTAGTTTCCCGGCGCACGACGGCAAGCCTCCAAACCATGACGTCACGACATAAAAAACGAGGGAAGGCCCGCGTCCTTCCCTCGTTACAGGCAATATGTAGCCGTTCGCCTACATCAGGCGCAGACTGACGTCCTTGAGCTGGGCGCCGCTAACGGCACTCGGAGCGCCCGACATAAGGTCGGAGCCGCTGGCCGTCTTGGGGAACGCCATGACGTCGCGGATGGAGTCGGAACCGGTGAGCAGCATGCACACGCGGTCCAGGCCCAGAGCGAAACCGCCCATCGGGGGCGCACCAAACTTGAGGGCCTCCATGA
The DNA here is from genome assembly GCA_022713905.1 of Collinsella sp. GTDB lineage: Bacteria > Actinomycetota > Coriobacteriia > Coriobacteriales > Coriobacteriaceae > Collinsella. The sequence goes on along the minus strand of JAIHTM010000016.1, from coordinate 5,013 downwards.
GGAAGCCGAACTGAGACTCGGCACGCTCCTCGGTAAAGCCCAGGAGCTTGAGCATGGACATCTGCATCTCGGCGTTGTGGATACGCATACCGCCGCCGCCGGCCTCAAAGCCGTCCATGACAAAGTCGTAGGTGCACGAACCGGCTGCCAGCGGATCGGCCTCGATCTTGGCGATGTCGGTCTCGGTCGGCAGGGTAAAGGGCTGATGCTCGGCAGCATAGGCCTTGCGATCCTCGTCCCAATGGAACAGCGGGAAGTTGACGACCCACAGGAAGTCGTGACCCTCGCGCTTGATCTCGAGCGCATTGGCCATGTGCGAACGCATACCGCCCAGGATCTCATCAGAAAGCAGGCGCGGGCCGGCGGCGAACATCACAAGGTCGCCGGGCTCGACGTCCATGCGCTCGCGCAGAGCCGCCATCTCCTCGTCCGAGAAGAACTTGACGATGGGGCTGTTGATGGAACCGTCCTCGCGGAAGGCGATCCAGGCCAGGCCCTTGGCGCCAAACGTGGAGGCCACGCCGGCAAGCTTATCGATCTTGGCACGTGCCCAGGCACCGGCGCCCTTGGCGTTGATGGCCTTGACGACAGAGCCCTCCTCGTTTGCGGCAGTCGCAAAGACCTTGAACTTGGAGTTGGCGAAGATGTCGGTCAGGTCGACAAGGTGCATGCCATAGCGGGTATCGGGCTTGTCGGAGCCATAGGTGTCCATGGCCTCCCAGTAGTCCATGCGACGCAGCGGCGTGGGCATCTCGACGCCCATGCGGCCGAAGGCGTCGGCCAGGACCTCCTCGAGCGCGCTCATGACATCGTTCTGGTCCACGAAGGACATCTCGATATCGACCTGGGTGAACTCGGGCTGACGGTCGGCACGCAGGTCCTCGTCGCGGAAGCACTTGGCAACCTGATAGTAGCGCTCGACGCCACCGACCATAAGCAGCTGCTTCAGGAGCTGCGGGGACTGCGGCAGGGCGTAGAAGTTGCCCGGCTGAATACGGCTGGGAACGATGAAGTCACGAGCGCCCTCGGGCGTGGACTTAAACAGGGAGGGCGTCTCGACCTCCATGAACTCACGGTTGTGCAGCGCCTCGCGAATGGCAAAGGTAAAGTCGGAGCGCAGCTTGAGGTTGGCCATCATCTCGGGACGACGGAGGTCCAGATAGCGATAGCGCAGACGGGTGTCCTCGCTGGTCTCGATGCCGTCCTCGATCTGGAACGGCGGGGTGACGGACGTGTTGAGCACCTCGGCGTGGTCGGTCAGGACCTCGATCTCGCCGGTCGCGAGCTTGGCGTTGGTGGTCTCCTCGCCACGGGAGCGCACGACGCCGTGGATCTTGATGGGCCACTCGGGACGCATGGTCTCGGCGATCTTAAATGCGTCGCCGTCAGAGTGCTCGGGGTCGAAGGTGAGCTGCGTGATGCCCTCGCGGTCACGAAGGTCGCAGAAAATAAGGCCGCCGTGGTCACGGCGACGGCTCACCCAACCGGTGAGGGTGACCTCTTCGCCCACGTTCTCGCGGCGAAGCTCGCCGCAGGTACGGGTGTGCATGGAATGCTCGTCGATGGGACGGGTCTGGCTCATACCAGTGATCCTCCTTTATGGATCTGTGCCGCCCCGTGTCGTTCCGGGCGGCGTCGTACAGATTTGCCCAGCCTGCGTAAACCGCGCAGCCAGACATGGCGTTCTATCTTATCGCACCTGTGTCGATGTGCCGCGGAAAAGTAGTTCTCGCCCAAAGACTTGACGGAGACGAAACAATTGACGCACCGCGGCCGTCGCCAAGGCGCGCCGCGTGCGACAATGTGCCCCAATACAACTGCACTCGGAAAGGCCCGCCATGACTGCACGCCTCATCGTTATGGATATCGACTCCACGCTCATCAACCAGGAGGTCATCGACCTGTTGGGCGAGGAGGCCGGCGTGGGCGAGCAAGTTGCACAGATCACCGAACGCGCCATGCGAGGCGAGCTTGACTTTAAGCAGGCGCTCGAGGAGCGCGTGGGGCTGCTTGCCGGCTTGGATGAGAGCGTGTTCGAACGCACCTTTGCGCGCGTGACGTTTACCCCCGGCGCGCTGGAGCTTGTGCGATCGGCACACAGCAAGGGCTGGAAGGTCGGCGTGGTAAGCGGTGGCTTCCACGAGGTCGCCGACAAGATCGTGGCCGCTGCGGGCATCGATTTTTGCCTGGCCAACCGCCTGGAAGTCGTGGACGGCAAGCTCACCGGCAAGCTGGCGGCAAACATTGTGACCAAGGAGTCCAAGCTCATCCAGCTGCTGGATTGGGCAGTTGAGTGCGGTGTCGACATGGCCCATACCGTCGCGATCGGCGACGGCGCCAACGACATCCCCATGATTCAGGCCGCGGGCACGGGCATCGCGTTTTGCGCCAAGCCCAAGACGCGCGAAGCCGCCCCGTTTGCCATCGACGAGCGCAACCTGATGCTCGCCATGGACATCATCCTGCGCGACTAGTAAGTTCGCCCAACAATCAAATCAACTCCACTATATCTAGTTTCCGAACGATTTTGTTCTAATGTTCGGAAACTATCTTTCTCGTGCTAGACTTTGCACCGTCGAAAGGAACATATATGGATAAGCGAGATCTTGAGCAGTTGCTGAGCGATGTTGCCGGCGGAGCAATCACCCCGGCCGTCGCCCTTACGCGCATCCAGACGGCGCCGACCGCCGATCTGGGTTTTGCGCAGCTCGATCTTTCGCGCGGGGTGCGCCAGGGAGCCGGCGAGGTTGTCTACGGCGCCGGTAAAACCGCCGAGCAGATTGCCGCCATTATCGAAGCGCTGCGCGATGCCGGCCAGGAGCGCATCCTGGTCACACGCCTGGACGCCGAAAAAGCAGCCCACACCTCGGAGCTCCTCGGCAACGGCATCGACCTGGGATATGTCCCGGACGCACAGCTCGCCCTCGTGGGCGGCAAGCCCTCCCCTACCGGCAACGGACGCATCGTTGTCGCCTGCGCCGGTACGAGCGACCTGCCCGTCGCCGAGGAAGCCGCATTGACGGCCGAATTCTATGGCAACGAGGTCGACCGCCTCTACGACGTGGGTGTCGCCGGCCTGCACCGTCTGCTCGCGCATGCCGAGGAGCTTGCCCAGGCACAGGTGGTCATCGCCATTGCCGGCATGGAGGGCGCACTGGCGAGCGTTGTCGGCGGCCTGGTGAGCTGTCCGGTCATCGCCGTTCCCACCAGCGTGGGTTACGGCGCGAGCTTTGGTGGCGTAGCCGCGCTGCTCGCCATGCTCAACTCCTGCGCCAGCGGCCTTTCGGTCGTCAATATCGACAACGGCTTTGGCGCCGCCTACCAGGCAAGTCTTATCAATCATCTGAGCGCCGGCACGACTCGCGCCCGTTAAGGAGCATTTCATGTCTAACCATCAGCACACGCTTATCATCGACGGCACCTCGGGCATCAGCGGCGACATGACCGTCGCGGCCCTGCTCGACTTGGGCGCCAGCGAGGAGCACCTGCGCGAGCAGCTCGCCACGCTTCCGGTCGGCGGCTTTGAGATTGCCGTTACACGCGCAAACAAGCATGGCATCGACGCCTGCGACTTTGACGTTCAGCTGGCAGAGGAGCTCGAGAACCACGACCACGACATGGCCTGGCTCTACGGCAACGAAGCAGCTGCCGAGCACACACATGAACACGAGCACCACCATCATGGCCATGGCGAGCACGAGCACTGCCATGAGCATGATCATGAGACCCACGGCCATGGCCACGAGGGCCATCATCACGCCCACCACCATCACCATCGTTCTTTGGCGGACGTCACCGCCATCATCGACGGCTCGCAGCTAAGCGATGGCGCCAAGCGTCGTGCGCTCGACATCTTTACCGCGCTCGCCGCCGCCGAGGCCAAGGCCCACGGCAAAACGCCCGAGACCGTCATGTTCCACGAGGTAGGCGCCGTCGATTCCATCGTCGACGTCTGCTCTGTTGCCATCTGCCTCGACGACCTGGGTATTGAGGACATCGTGGTCGAGTCGCTCTCCGAGGGCCACGGAACCATCCGTTGTGCTCACGGCATCATGCCTATTCCCGTCCCCGCTGTCGTCAACCTGTGCCAGGCGGGCAATATCGCCCTCACGCCTGCACCGGTCGCCGGCGAGCTCGTGACGCCCACGGGCGCCGCCATCGTCACCGCGCTGCGCACGTCCGACCAACTGCCCTCACGCTACCGCATCGAAGCCGTCGGCTACGGCGCCGGTAAGCGCCCCTACGAGGGTTGCTCCGGTACGCTCCGCTGCCTGCTCGTTCACGCGGACGCATAGCCATGGATGCCCGCAAAGAAAAAAGCCGCGCCGCCATCGTTGCGGCGTTCTCCGAGCTCCTGTGCGAGGAAGATTACGGCAAGATCACCGTCGGCGACATCATCGCTCGCGCCCACGTAGGTCGGGCCACGTTCTACGGCCTCTTCAAAAGCAAAGATGACCTGCTCGCTGAACTCGTGCGCGATATCTGCACCCATGCCCTCGACGATGACGGTACACCCCTCGACGACCCGCTCGTACAGGTCGAGCATATTCTCAACAATCTATGGGAACGTCGCCAGGGCGTCCGAGCGCTGGTAGCCGGCGCCGGCTCACGCGTCTTCGCCGACTGTCTCCGCAAGACCATCATGTCGCGCGCAGCCGAAACCGTCCCCGTCGAACCCGCAGGCCCCGCCGCCACCATGGACCGAAGCTTCCTACTACACCACATAGCCTCAAGCTTCGTAGGAATGGTCCAATGGTGGGCCTGGCACAACTTTCAAGCAGATAAGGCCGAAGTAGCCAAAGACTACCTCTCAGCCATTAAGCCTCTCTTCAACTAAGTAAACCCCTCATTCCAAAGCCCCGCCCCCAACCCAAAGCGCGATACATCCCAAAGTGTCAGCAGCAGCCCAACGTCCCCACCAGCAACAAGCCCCTCCCATCCAAATTCAGATATATATGTTGGGTTGCTTGCACGAACGCAATAAAGACCCCGCAGCTGCCCGCATGGGGTAAC
>JAIHTM010000311.1 GCA_022713905.1 Collinsella sp. | reverse complement strand
GGTCCACGGCCCGGTCTTCAGCCGTTTCGGCCGGTAGGGCCGGTACGACCCGTTCTCGTTGGACGCGAACCACAGGCCGCGCCTCAGCTCGCGGCTCACCGTGGACTTGTCCCGGCCGATCCTCTCCGCGGTCCGCCGGATGCCCGGATGCTGTTCGCAATGCAGCTTCTCGATCAGGATCCTCTCCTCGGACGACAGGTGCGAATACTGTTGACCCATGAGTGCGACACCTTCTTAAGTTAGAAACTTCGAACACTTCCAACCCTAGACAAGGTGTTGCACTTCTATTTAGAACCCGGGAAATGCTATGCACACGGCGCGACCGCGTAAAATCGATCCAGAGAAGAGATATTAAAGGGGGTTGGCTATGGACATGAGCAATCCGCTGACTGTAGTCGGAATCGTGTTGACGGCGTTCATCGTGTTGATGGTCCTGAGCGTGGTTCTGGAGTTCCTGTCGCATCCGATACGTTTCCTGGCAAAGATCGTGCTGAAGATCGCGGGCATACTGTTCGTGATACTCGCGATGTTCCAGATCGCCGATCTCATCAACAACAAGGGCGTGAAGTGGGACGCCGTGGCAGTCATGGTCGGCTGCGCCCTGGTCGGCGCACTGTGCGAGTGGCTGATTGTGCGTCCGAGCATGCTCGAACGCCGCGCCATGGAACGAGAGGCCATCGAGAGAAGGCAGAACGCCGAGCATGAGAAATGGAAGCGGTATCAGGATGAGCGGCACGACTGGGAATGGGAGCGCGACCGCACGATATGGAAAGACGGAAACGAGGAATGAGATGAACGAAAAGAACGCTGCGCCGGAGCCGGGGGAGAGGTCCTGTCTCTCGCGCACGGGCGTGATCCTCGAGATTGAGGAGCGCGAATACCGTCGACGCATTAACCGTCGATCCGAATTGTGACGGGAAGTATTTCTATCCAATCGGCTGATTCTTTCGTTTTCTTTCTGATCCCCGTAATGGCTTCTCCGGTACGGGGATTTTTCTATGTCCAAACTGATGCTTGCGGACTGGGACACCGATTGGAGGGTCCTGTCCTCGGGTTTCCGCCGATGTCCAAACCGGGGTGTGTCGGAAGCGTGTTTCATGGGAGTTGTATGCCCGGAAGGGATCCGGGCGCTTGAAAGGAATTCCTATGAAGCAGAGGAAATGGTTGAGCCGGATGGCCGCGACGGCGGCCGCCATGGCGACCCTGTTGACCGGCGGCGTCGTCGCCGGCACCGCGTTGGCCGCCGACACCGACGAGCCCGGCCTGACGGCATCGAAGACGGTGACCGCGACTGACAAGCCGAACGTGTTCGACGTGAACCTGTCGGCCACGGGCCGTGACTACGCGAAGAACAAGGAGCACGCCCTGTTCGTCCTGGATCGTACCGGGTCGGTCGGCCAGAGCGAGTACGACGAGATCGCGAACATGGTCCGCGGCCTGGGCAGACGATTGATGGCGACGGGCCAGGTGCAGGTGAGCGTGGTCCTGTTCGCCGGCGGCGCGCAGGAGAAGGAATCGGTCTGGTACGACGGATACGAGAACGTGGTGACCCACAGCACCAACCCGGCGGACCTGGACAGGATCATGGTGCCCGTCTCTACTACTACTACTACTCATAACGGCGTCTTCTATGGCTCCGAGTATGGCACGAACTGGGAGGCCGCTTTCGACGGTGCGTCGAACGTGATGGCGCATGAGCAGCTGCCCACGGACGTGTTCTTCTTCAGCGACGGACACCCCAACACATGGGCTGGCGCGGATGGCTACAAAGAAGAAGAAGCCTATTCCCACGCGCTGTCCCGCGTGAGGGAGTTCGCCGCCTCGTACGGCGACCACATCCAGAACTTCACATCGATCGGTTTGCAGCGCGACAACCAGGACCTGTCGAAGCTGGAGCATCTGAGCAAGGACGTGTTCGGCGCGAAGGCGAAGACCGAATTCTCCTCCACCGGCGACCAGGTCTCCGAGGACCTGGAATCCAACGTCGAAAATGAGCTGATGACCGGCGGTTTCGCCAAGGGCGTGACCCTGACCGACCAGCTGAGCGGCAACGTCAAACCGGTCTCCACCGATACGAAGGGCCGTCCCGGCCTGAGCGTGGGCGTGAGCACGGACGGCGGCAAGGCGACGACCCTCGTTGAGGGCAAGGACTACGAGTACACGTACGCGAACAACCGCATCAGCGTGAGACTGCTGAACCAGCTGAAGGGCTCCCAGACCGTCACGGTCACGATCCCCGTCAAACCCACTGACAAGGTCCTCCAGCAGGCCGTCGCCGGACAGCCCGGCCCCGACACGGGAGACCCGGACACCGGCAGCCTGTCCGCCGGCAAGCACGGCTGGTATTCCAACACCGGAACCAACACCGTCACCCACACCAGCCCAAACACTGGCCCAGGCCGACGGCAAGGGCATGACCTACCAGAAGGGCGACAAGCTGACCCTGCCGGCCGGCACCACCGTCCTGTACGCGCAATGGAAGCGGATCCCCGCATCCATCCACTACGACCCGAACGGCGGCACCGGCACCACCGACGACACCAAGGGCGGCCAGGGCGACACCACCACCCTGACGCCCAACGGCTTCTCGAAGGAATGCTGGCTGTTCGATTCCTGGAACACCCGGAAGGACGGCAAGGGCACCAAGTACACCGACAAGCAGGCGGTCACCCTGAAGGGCGACATCACCCTGTACGCGCAGTGGAAGCGCGACCCCGCCTGCAAGGCCGACCTCGTGTATGACAAGAACTCGCCGGACGCGACCGGCGAGACCGCCGGCCACACCGGCTGGAAGGGCGACCAGGCGACCATCGCGGCGAACGGCTTCACCAACGAGGGCTACACCTTCCAGGGCTGGAACACCCAGGCCGACGGCAAGGGCATGACCTACCAGAAGGGCGACAAGCTGACCCTGCCGGCCGGCACCACCGTCCTGTA
>JAIHTM010000310.1 GCA_022713905.1 Collinsella sp. | reverse complement strand
AAATCGCCCCTTTGCCTGCGGCATCTGTGACACTGGTAATTGTGATTTACGGTTATGTTCGGGTGAGTAGTGACAAGCAAACACTGGAGAATCAACGATTTGAAATTGAGCGTTTCACCTGTGTCGAAGGACTGAAAGTAGATGAATGGGTGGAGGAGACCATCAGCGGCACTAAAGCTCTAGACAAACGAAAACTGGGTCCACTATTGGATAGAGTAGGAGAAGGTGATCTTATCGTCTGTTCAGAGCTTTCGCGTTTGGGGCGTAGCCTGTTCATGATTATGGACGTGCTTGGGGAATGTATGAACAGAGGATGCCGGGTGTGGACTATCAAGGATGGTTACCGTTTGGGTGATGATATCCAGAGCAAGGTATTAGCGTTTGCATTCGGACTGTCAGCTGAGATTGAGCGCAACTTAATTAGTCAGCGAACCAAAGAGGCCTTGGCACGACGTCGAGCAGAGGGTGTGCGATTAGGGCGACCAGTGGGAAGCTTATCAGCAACAGTAAAGCTGTCAGGCTATGAGGCAGACATTCATGCCATGCTGGAGCAAGGCTGTACCAAGGCTGACATTGCCCGTAAATACCACGTTCACCGTTCTACCGTTGGTAGGTTCATTAATAACCATATGTCTGATTTATGACTACAATTTCGCGGAATGCTGCATCTCAAGGACTTTTAAATCTTTGAAATTGCAACATTCCGCGGGATTGACCACTCGTTGATCACTTCACGCGCTTGATGCCGAGAACGGCAACGGCGGCGATGATGGCCATCGCGATGGTGGTCGGGAACACGAAGTTGTAGGAGACCAGAATCGTGACGATGCTGGAGGTAATTGCTACGCCAATGGCCTGGCCGGCGCAGCTGGCGATGTTCATGAATCCGAGGTCCTTGCCTGCGGTCTCCTTGTTCGGCAGCACATCCACGTTCAGCGCCTGGTCAACGGACAGATACATGTCGTAGCCGAAGGAAGCGATACCGCCGAAGAGGTACATGCCCATCGCGGTCGGGAAAATCCATGGCATGGCCAGACCCACGGCGAATACGGCGCAGGCGACCATGATCGGGGCCTTGCGGCGGCCGAGGGCGTCGGCGATCGGGCCGGAGATCAGAGAGGCAACCATCGAGGCGATCATCGTGAGCACGGAAATGACCTGAATGGTGGCGGCGGCTTGGGTCTTGGACTGGCCGATGTGGTCTTGCGGGATATACAGCTGATAACTGAAGATCATCTGGTAGGCAACGATGAGACAGGTGCGGCAGATGAAGGCGCGGTAGAAATCGCCGCAATCCTTCAGCGGCGGGGTAAGGGACTCAACAACGACCCTCCACAGCGGTTTGCCGGCATCCTTGTGCATGTTCTTGGAAGAGGGTTCACGCGGGGCGATAACCACGGCAAGCACGCCGGCGAGCAGTGCGCACAGGCCGGTGCACACGAAGCCGACTTCCATGTTGGTGATGAAGAGGGAGCCGATCAGCGTGCCGATGCCCTGGCCGATCACACCGCCGCCGCCGATGGCCGCGGAGATCGTGGCGCGGGATTCCTCTTCAACACGGTCGGAAATCAGCGCGTAGATCGGAACCTGCACCATGTTGAGTCCGGTGAGGGCGAGCACATAGCAGATGCCAATAATCAGAGCGCTGGACGGGCGGCTCAGCGACCAGAAGCAGATGCCATACACGAAAGCGCCGGTGAAGATCCAAGGCGTGCGGCGGCCCCACTTGCTGGCGGTGCGGTCGGACAGAGCGCCGACGAACAAGGCGATGAAAATGGAGGCGACGGAGCCTGCGGAGTTGATGGCGCCGAGCACGGCGGTGGAGTTTTCGATGCCCAGATCGCGCAGACGCTGCGGAACCAGGATGGACATCGTGCCGTAGAAGGCGATGCCGGATAGGACGGCGAAGGCCGTGAAGGCCGCGGTATAGCGCCACTTGTTGGTTTTGGAGGACGGGCTCGGGGCCACGCTTGCAGTTGTCATGATTGCAGCTTTCCCTTCGTTGAGGGATTACATGGAGAGGATTACGGATTACTCGGATTTCATGTGGGTGCGTGCGGGGGCCCTCTGTGTGGAAGGGCCCCGCACGAGGCGGTCATCAGCGGAGCTGAATCCAAGCGGACGTGTCTTGCGGAAGCAGGCCGTCCTCGGTGAGCGAGCCGGAAGTCAAGAGCACCTTGCCGGCGGGCAGCGCGGCCGGATCGGCGCCGAAGTTGGTGATCGAGGCCCAGCCATTAGCGCGCTTGTAGGCGATGGTACTTCCAGTGAATCCGTTGGCACCGTCAGGTTTGCCAGAAGAACGGTCCTCGGGTAACCAAGCGAGGCTCAAATCGGTGGTTTGCAGCTCGTGGCGCAGCGCGAGAGCGCGGCGGTACAGGTTGAGCATGGAATCCGGGTCAGCGCTTTCCACATCAACGGCGAAATCCTTGTACCACTTGGGCTGCGGCAGATGCGGCTCGGCGGCAGGGGTACCGTCGGCGCGAGTCGCGGGGGAGAAGCCGAAGGAGCCGTCGGTGCCAAACTCATCGGACGGGTCGGCAAGATTCGGCGCATCCGCGCTGTTCCACGGCAGCGGCACGCGGCAGCCGTCGCGGCCCTTGGTGGACGCGGCCTGCGAGGTGCGGTGGCCGGACGGGTCTTCCACACGATCCCACGGAATATCCGCCACCTCGAACAGGCC
>JAIHTM010000309.1 GCA_022713905.1 Collinsella sp. | reverse complement strand
TTTTAAGGGTGGTTCTGATTTGTCGGCCAGATACGATGGGTCGCGTGACGTCGTCAGAGGTCGAATTCGACCGCTAACGACGTTGTGCAGCTCATCATTTCTGGTCGCAAACAGTAAAGGGGCATGAGGGTGTATTGAGGAGGGGGATGTCTTGCTGTCGGCATCCGCGTGCGGTGCCATTCGCTGTCTGTAAATATACGTTTAAAGCTAATTTCATACCACTTGTCGGAATGCGGACGCTGTCCTTGCATGCCGGGCGTACATTGAACGTGGTTTTTCGCGTGAAACCACGAATCGGTTGTCAGTCCTGAACAAGGAGCCCCAGCATGACGCTTGCCAAACCCATCAACAAATACATCGACTATATCGATGCCCCCGAGGACACGTTTGAGCAATATGTCGAGAAGGCGTTAAAGTACAACTTTCGCTGCGTATTTGCGAACCTGCAGGAGTACGAGACGGGCCGCGCCATGCTCGAGGACTCTGACATCATCCTTGCCGGCGCTATCGACTTTCCCCAGGGCACTATGGCGCTCGAGGAGAAGCTTGCGAGGTTTGAGGAATACGCTGCGTGTGGCTTTACCGAGATTGACTACGTTTTGAATCAGAGGTCGATCGAGAACCGCGATTTTGATGCCATCGAGCGCGAGATGACTACCATTGCTGATTTTTGTCGCGCGCATGGCATCACTGACAAGATAATCGTCGAGATGTGCAAGCTGGACGGCGACGACGCCGCCAAGCGCCGTGTATGCGAGATCGCGCTGGAGGCCAAGCCGGGATTCCTTAAGACATCGACCGGCAGAAGCTTTGGCGGTGCTAAGCTCGAGGACGTGCGGCTGATGCACGAGGTGCTCGGCGATGCCGTGGCAATCAAGGCGGCGGGCGGTATCCATAATTACGAAGAGGCCTGCGCATTCATCGAGGCCGGCGCCAGCGCGTTAGGTGCATCGGCGGGCATCGCGATCGTCGAGGGCGCACCGACGGATGAGCGTCGCTAGCAGACGTATTTGACCTGAGCGATAAAGCTTCACGACCACACGCTGTTCATGTTCGAGACAATATGACTTTTTGCCCGTTGTAAACGGAGTCGCGATGGGTGTTCTGTATGATGGCTCAGACAAGGTTGTTCAATGACAGGGAGGCATATATGGCAATCAAAGCCATCGCGATGGATATCGACGGTACGCTCACCAACGATCAGAAGGTGATCAGCCCGCGTACGCGCGAAAAGCTGCTCGCGGCGCAGGAGTCGGGCATTAAGCTCATCTTGGCTTCGGGTCGTCCCGCATGGGGGCTACATGCTCTGGCACAGGAGCTCGACCTCCAAAACCATGACGGTCTGCTAGTCGCTTTCAATGGCGCGCATGTTGTCGACGCTCAGACCGATGAGGTCCTTTTTGACCAGGCCATGCCAGCTGACGAACTGCACCGTCTGATTGATCACCTGCAAAACTATGATGTGATCCCCATGATCTCGCTCGGGCGCGACCTGCATGTAGAGGACTCGTATCGCTGCATGATTACACTGCCGGACGGCTCGCAGAAGAATATCGTCAAATACGAGCGCGATGCCTGCGACCTTAAGATCCGCGAGGTCGAGAGCTTGCATGAGGTCGTGGACACTTATCCCGTAGACAAGCTGCTGACGGCAGGCGATCCGGCCTACCTGCAGGCGCATTACGAGGAGATGTATGCGCCCTTTACCCAGACGCTTTCGGGCATGTTTACGGCCGACTGGTACTTTGAGTACACGGCGCCTGGTATCGACAAGGCCCGCGCGCTCGAGGGTGCCCTGCCCAAGCTCGGCATCGATGCCAGCGAGGTCGTCTCGTTTGGCGACGGCCAGAACGACAAGTCCATGATTGAGTGGGCCGGCACCGGTGTTGCCATGGGCAACGCCGTCGATGAGGTCAAGGCTGTAGCCCAGATGGTGACCGCCAATAATAACGAAGACGGCATTGCGGTGGCGCTGGATAAGCTGCTGGGTTAGAATCGCCGATAGTGCATGGCTCGGGCGTCCGCTTGCGGGCGCCCTTTTGTTAGGGAGGGTGCCGTGTCCGCATTTCCGTTCGACGCCGTTATCTTTGACATGGACGGTTTGATGGTTGATACCGAAATCATCTCATTCCAATGCTACAAAGATATTATTGAAAGTTATGGTTTTAACTTTACAAAAAAAGAATACATAGAAGATTATCCTGGAAAATCTGTTATTTCATCAATGAACTTTATCAAAAATAAGTATAATATAGACTTTGATACGGATGAAAAGATAAATCAATTTAAAATATTGGAAGAGCAATACTTACTAAAAAACAGTGTAGAATTAAAAAAAGGACTAATTCAACTATTGAAGTATTTAAATATTCACTATTATAAAACGATTGTTGCAACTTCCAGTGGTAAAGAAAGGGCCGAAAGAATACTTGGTGAACATAATCTTATGAAATATTTCAATGGTATTGTATGCGGTAGTGAAGTAGAACATGGAAAGCCGGCTCCAGATATTTTCTTAAAAGCTTGTGATAAATTAAATGTTGAACCAGAAGAAGCACTTGTATTAGAGGATAGTGAAGCGGGTATTCAAGCTGCATCTGAAGCAAAAATATCAGTTATCTGTATCCCTGATATGAAATTTCCTCAAGAAAAATATCTAAAAAAAGTTGAGCATGTCTATGATTCATTAGAA
>JAIHTM010000308.1 GCA_022713905.1 Collinsella sp. | reverse complement strand
AACATGCGTAAGGGCATGTTGGGACGCATCAGTAAAACGGGAATCGACTCACGCGAGAAGGCGCCGCCCCGCCGCCTCGAGACGTGCGACAGGCAGATTAGGTTTGGGGAGTAGAACGGCCCTTGCGCGAGGCGTGAATTGTAATCGATAAAGCCGAGCTTTGAGAACATGCAGTTTATCTCGTCGAACGTTGAGCCGACAGGGGCTTGCGCCACAGTGGGCGACTTAGCGACGCCCATGTCCATGATGCCGGGCACAAGCGTGAATGAGCCACGTGGAGGCGAAGGGGCCGCCCGAGAGGTTGATGGTGAGCGAGCACCAAAGGTCAAGGTAGCCCTCGCCTTCCGGGCTTGCGAGGTCGAGGGCGAGCGCCCCTCCCTCGGTCGCGTACAGCGGCGGCAGGCACTCGGCCAGCTCCTCGGTCATAAGTGCTTACATGTCCGTCTCCCCTCTGGGCCACGTCGGACCCCTAGAATCTTCGCCCCGCGGGCAAAGCCTCGGCGCGCCCCATGGCATCTCGACTTTGCCCCCTGCAATGTCGCGCAGCGGAGACACCACCTGAGACGGATGTCGATGCATCGAACCCGAGACCGGGCGCGGCGGCGGGGAGCCTCTCGCGCGAACAATCTGCTCGATCCTGCCGCACCCATCTTAAAAAACAGTTCGAAAAACGTTCAATCGTACGACATCCGTCGAACAGTCGGGGGTACACACCACTACAGAAGACCCACAGAACGGAGGGCGAGATGGTCGGCGACGGGTTCAAGGCACTCTCCGGCCCCACGCTCCGCCAGGGAGGGCGTCGGGAGGGAGGCCGTAATGGGTGAGAAGGGCGAGCGTCCGGAGCGGGTGTTTCCCGGCAGGACAGACCCGTGGTTCATAGCGGCCATGGTGATTGTGGCGGGCGGTTTATCCGCGGCGTGTATCGCGTGTTTCCTGAGCTCGAGTCCCGCGCTCCTATGGGGCTGGCTCGCGCTGCTGCCCGTCCCGGCCCTCGTGGCCCTGGCCGCCCTTCCCGTCCGCAGCAACCGCCTCGAGCTCTACGGCGACCGCCTCGTCGTCGTGTATGCTGGGATGCGTTCGGTGATACCCTACGCCCACGTGCGGGGCGTTCGGCGCACCAGGACGCTCTGGGCGGGGACGGCCAATTCGCTCGACCGCGTCTATATCAAGGCGCCCTACGACGGCGACGCCATCGTCTCGGTGACCGACAACGATGCCCTCGTGGCAGAGCTCGAGCGTAGGTGCGGCCTGCGGCCCGACTGCGAACAAGGCAACTAGCTTCGCAGGGCGGCTATCAGCGACTTGCTGCTCATCGTCATATCACGACGGCCAATTTTGGGTCGGGCTGGCGGAGCATGTCGAGGACGGCAGATACGGCGCCGCCCGCATCGTCTTCGGCGCAGAACCGTCCAATGAGGAGATCCTGCGATTCGTTGCCAGCAAATGGGCGAAGCTCTCGTTCTTCGGTCACGATTCGACCGAGGCGAGCAAGCCCGCGAAGAACCCCAAGCGGCGCGCTCGCGAGGCAGCGAAAGCCCTTAAACGGCCCGCGGTGAGCACCAAGGCACAACAGGCGCTCGCGGCACAGCGGGAAGCGATGAAGCGGGAGTCGGCTCAAGCAAGAAGTCAGCGTCGCGCGGATGAGGCGGAGACGCGCTACGAGCAGAGAAAACTGAAGCGCAAGCAGAAGCATCGCGGGCATTGATCGCCATTCGCAGCAAGGCAAACCATATACAGCAGCGGCGTCAGTTCCACTTGAAGCCGACGCCGCGTAGACGCTGATGGTGACGGCTGTGCACGGGCACGGGCGCGCCACCGCACTTCACAGCTTGTTTCTCAAGTATTTGGGACGCACACGCGGCGTTCAAAAATGCGGAGCGACTCCGCATGGCTCGAGACTGAGCCGAGGTGCCCTACTTCTCGCCCTCCAGCAGCCCCACGATGCGGTCGATGTCGACGGCAAAGCGAGGCCTTCCCTCGCGCTCGTAGCGGTCGAGGTATGCCTGGCACTCGGAGACAATGCGCTTGGTGTTGCCGTCGATGATGCGCTGGAGCGTCTCGTAGTAGGCCGAGCCCTCGATCCTGAAGCGGCGCTGGTAGGCCTTGGTTATGGGGAACATCTTGATGTAGTGGATGCCGTGGCGGCAGCCGGGGCGCGTCGTGGGGCGGGGCGGCAACGCAAAGCACTGGTCTTTGGGCACGTTGGGGGCGATGTTGGAACGCAGCGGCACGGCGAAGTCCCTGCGCTTTCCACGGAAACGCAGCCTCACCACCACGATGCAGGGGCGATTGTGCTTAAGCATGAGCTCGCGGTCGCCATCGACGAGGTCGAAGAAATCCTGGGGATGGATACGATCTTCATCGGTTACACCCCCTTCATACGAAGCGGGGCCCGCATCGCTGCAGGTCCCTACAGGTGGGCGATATTCTACGCCTTGCGGCACCCCGTCGCCCACGGAGGTTAAACGTACACGTAAGCCGTACTCTGAAAGCCGCGGCTTCCGGCAAGTAGTTTATACCACGAAAGGTCGCTTTCGATGCGCCTAGCTCGCAAAATAACACTCGCTGGGCCGTCACCCCTGGCCGTTACCCTCCAATCTTCATTGGATTCAGCAGGTCAATTCATATAGTCATGGGGGTTTATCCTAAAGGGAATCAAATTAATACCCCCATAACTAAGGAATTTTCTATGGCTCTGTTA
>JAIHTM010000307.1 GCA_022713905.1 Collinsella sp. | reverse complement strand
GCTCCGTGAACTTGGCCGGATCGTCCAAAGCCAGGTCGCCGTACACCTCGTCCGTGCTCACGTGGTGGTAGCGCACGTCGTACTTGCGGGCCGCCTCCAAGAGGCGGAACGTGCCCTCCACGTTGGTCTTCAGGAACGGCTCCGGGTTCGCGATCGAGTTGTCGTTGTGGGATTCCGCGGCGTAGTGCACGATGGCGTCATGGCCCGGAACGATCTTGTCGAGCAGCTCGGCGTCGCAGATGTTGCCGTGCACGAACTCCACACGGTCGCCCAGGATGCCCCTGATGTTCTCCAGGTTGCCCGCATACGTCAACGCGTCCAAAACCGTGACATGCACGTCCGGATGGTTGTTGTACACGTAATGGACGAAATTCGAACCGATGAAACCACAGCCACCGGTCACAATGATGTTATGGGGAGTAAACAGTTCTTCAGCCATAACCTACAGCATATCGTCAGGCATACCGAGACGGCGAGAAAAGACATTGTTACTGGTGTTGAACAATCCGATATGGGGTTCGCCCATCAATCGTTTCGCCAATGCGCTCGAACGAATACCCATTGAACTGCATCGCATCCAGTTTCTGCGGAGAAAGCACATTGCTCACACCTAGCTTGCGCAATTGCTCCGGCGTGACATGCGCGGTAAACGAATCAGGCGCGACTAATGTGAACACATCGGCCGACTCCTGTTCCACGACGTTCACAGAAACAAATGCATACCGATTGTAGATTTCTTCCCATTGTCCATTGGGATCAAGCTTCTTCCATGTGGCAATATCAGGAGTGACTTCCAACGCATTCAATGTGTGTATTCCATTTGCCACTGCAAGATTCGCCAGCTGAGAGCCGAATGCGTCATCTATTGCCCACATTC
This sequence comes from Collinsella sp., assembly GCA_022713905.1. Classification (GTDB taxonomy): domain Bacteria; phylum Actinomycetota; class Coriobacteriia; order Coriobacteriales; family Coriobacteriaceae; genus Collinsella. Next base: position 1,835 of record JAIHTM010000307.1, on the reverse strand, counting down.
CTGGATTCTCAGATTGCAGCGACTGCACTTGTTGTATCAGCGGCTGCTTAGTCACGGGCGCACTCCCATACTGCACCGGATTCACAGACAAACCTGATACCAACAGCCCAACGGACACAATTGGCGCCACAACTGTGCGAGCAATTACGCCGTTATTCAGGACAGCGAAACTGAGCAAACCCGCTATGGCAAAACACACCACGACCAGCAGCCGCCCAATGTACGAGAGATACATCGCATGATTAGCCCATGCCAATATCGCGGCAAACACAAAAGTCACCAGTAATGACTGCTTCCAAGAAAGTTTGCCATCGATAATGGCCGCCGCACGCACCAACACTGCGATATTCGCAACGCCCAAAACCACCACGCATCGGCCGCTAGTCACAGAAGTCAGCATCATTATCTTAGAAAGCCAAAGCGGCATACCCACGCAGGCAAATATTGAGAACAACGCTATGACTGTAATAAGCCAGGCACTAAGCACATCCACTTTTTTGCGCTTTATCATGCCGAATACGGCAAGAATTATTCCGAGCGGGAATAGATCTACGAAACGTGATGCCTCAACCATATTTGTTGTTACAGAGTCAACGGCATAATCCTTGAACGGGAAAAAGAGAGTGCCCACGGATGATATCAGCGACAGAGGGGGCAACCCTCCTCCGATGGATTGCCTTGCGCCCGGATATGCCGTGTGCAGCATGGATTGAATCGTGCCCCACGAAGTCACCACTGCAGAGCCAAGAATCACACAGAATAAGGCAATTTCGCCCACAAAAATCAGGGCGTCTTTCCTTGAAATTCGAATATGCCCCCAATGCCGTATGACAATACAAAGAATCAGCACCGCAAGAAGATAACCCAGAGAGATTTGCCATGCGGGATACAAGGTCAGTGCAAACATCCCGGCGCATATCAGAATCACTGCGGCATATGCGGCCCTATGGCCAGACTCGGTATCGCCAAGATATCGATCAAAGCACACGATGGACACGAATATTGCGATAAGCATCTCAGGCAGTGCGTTGACTGCGAACCACCATTGCACCAACGGGGCACATGCAATGAGGATTGCACCAACGAACGCTACACCCTTGTGTTTCTCCTGCCGGCGATCATTGCTGATGCAGAGGAAGAACTCATATGCGGCCAAGAAAAGTACCACTAGGCGCGCAGACCAATAAAAAGCAAGTCCTCGGCTACTGCCGAAGAGGATATACCCCCAATGGAACGGCCTAAACAACTCGGCAAGAGCCAGCACAGGTGCATCCTTGACGATGAACATGTCCGCCGGTTTATTGCCAAACAAATCATTAAAGTAGCTATACCCGGAGTAGCTTTGCGAAAAAGCCAGAGGAGTGCCCACCACATATTCGTCGGTTCGTATTATGCGAGGGGTTCCCCATACCACGTCCGTAGACATGTCATGTCCCAGCCAGTAATTCCACATGCCTATGGATGAGCCGCTAATATTCAACAGCACGCAAGCCGCTATGACACTTGCTCCGAGTATGAAGCGATGGCGGTGCATCCACATACCCACCGGCTTCACGCCAAAAGCAATCATGGCGCCAATCACCAGCAGAGGCATCAATATCAGCAGGAACCGGATGCACAGCACCGGAACAGACTCCGTTGAAGCAACAGGAGCCAGCCGAAACAGACGTTCGCGAATGCTTGGATACGCCGACATAACCATGCTTGACGCCACTGCTGCGCATATGAATACCGCTATCAGGCGGATAAGAAAACCTCGGGCAGCAAGAGGTGATGGCTTAGAGTAACGCGTCCCTTGCAGTCGCTTTGTTGCCAAAATACTTCCTTAAGTGTCG
>JAIHTM010000306.1 GCA_022713905.1 Collinsella sp. | reverse complement strand
GATGAGGGTCAAGATGCCGGCGCCCGACGGGGAGACGGCGAGTTAGCCGGCAGGTCGGCATGTCAATCCTGGTCTAACAGAGCCTTTTCTTTTTTGCTTGCAAGTTTGCCTGCTGGCGTAGGACTTCCCGAGGCTAAGAGAGTCTATAGCCAGTTAGCCTTGCGTGCGGAGGCTCCTGTCGTCGTTTCGTTTCCTGATGCCGATGCGCGCCAACGCAAGGCATTGGTCGCACAAGGAATCCCCTTTGTTTGCTCTGGTAGACAGGCCTTTCTTCCATTTATGGGCGCGGCCTGCACGGAGAGGGGCGGCACTAGATTTCATAATCGCGCGACCAAGATGTCACCCAACGCGCAGGCTGCCGCAATCTGGGGGGGGCAGGGCAGGAGTCATATCATTCCGATGACCTTTGTCGTGCGCTTGGGATTTCGGCAAGCCGCGCGAGTGAGGCCATAACCGAGCTTGTAGACAGGGGGCTCGCAAAGCGCGAACGGCGCGAACGACGTGTCATTGTGTTTCCCGTGGCCGTGGATCTTCTGCTCAGTGAGCACATGGCAGAGCTCTTCTCGCCTGTCTCGAAGGTCTTTTTTGCAAGGAGGGCACCACAGATCGACTGTCTCGCTGACGCTGGGGAGACGGCGCTCGCTACGCGTTCGATGCTCGCTGCGCCGGGCATGGAGCAAAAGGCGGTCTTAAGAAGCGTATGGCGTGAACTGCGTGGCCTTGAAGTCGCAGATGGGGAATTGTCGGATAACGAAACGGCGATGATCCAAGTGTGGCGCTATGCGCCCGTGTTTGCCGACTCCTCCCGTATCGACGACATTTCACTTGCGCTATCTTTGGCGGCAATCGACGATGAACGAATTCAGCTCGAAGTCGATCGCATGTTTGGAAAGGAATATCCATGGCAGGAAGCGCTGTAGAAGGTCTCTAAGAATTCCGACCGTAGGCGGTGCTTCGGTCCTGGCTGCGTTGTCCGGGATAGGGGCTCGCGAATCGGCTATTATTTGTTTAGACAACCTGAGCTTTAGAGGAGTGACCGGCGATGGTGAAGGGCGCCAAACATATGAAGAGCAATAACTCCGCGGACAACGGCGGCTCAAGCCCTCAGCCCAAACCCCAACCAAAGCCCAAGCGCCGTCGCAAGCGGCTGCCGCGCTGGGCCGACCGGCTCATCACCATCGTCATCATCCTAATTGGCGTGGGCCTTATGACCTGGCCGTGGATCTTGGACCGGCTCGAGGCCTCGGGCGTGTTCAACCAGATCAGCACGGTGTCCAGCACCGTGGACGCGCTGTCTGCCGAGGAACGCGAGCGCATCCTGCTCCAGGCGCGCTCTTTTAACGAGCAACTGGCGGGCGAGGCCACCGAACTTCCCGCCGACCAGATCGAACCCTACGCCCAGCAGCTCATCTTTGACCGCGACCCCATGATGAGCTGGGTCGAGATCCCCTCCATTGACGTGAGCATGCCCATCTACCACGGCACGAGCGAAGAAGTCCTTATGGCGGGCGTCGGCCACCTGGAGGGCACGAGCCTGCCGGTGGGCGGCACCTCGACGCACTGCGTGCTCACCGCGCACTCGGGCATGCGCAACCTGAGCATGTTCGACGACATCCACTCGCTGGAGCCCGGCGACCTGGTGCTGCTGCACACCATGAACAAGACGCTCGCCTACAAGATGGTGGACTCCGAGGTGGTGCTGCCCGAGGAGATGGAGTCGCTGACCATCGAGCCGGGCGCCGACAAAGTGACGCTCGTCACCTGCACGCCCTACGGCGTGAACGACCATCGCCTGCTGGTACATTGCGTGCGCACCAAGTACAACAAGAAAGACGTCGACAAGCAAAAGTCGCTGGCCGGCCGCCACTGGGGCAAGCGCGAGTTTGCCGTGCTTATCGTGGTCGTGGCCATTGTGCTGTTGCTGCTGGACATCGTGATCCACGCGGTCCGTAAGCGCCGCAAGGCCAAGGCCTCGGCATAAGACATCGTCCAGAACCACCACAATGGGGACAGGCACCTTTGGGGTGGTCGGGGGCTTCCAAGCCATCACAACATTCGATGAAAATCTCGATTATGGCGAAAAACGTCGAATGTTGTGATGGTTTTCGTTGTGGGCGGGATGCTTCTCGTTGTGGGCGGCGCGGTTTTCGCTATGGACGGTGCGGTTTCGCTGCAGAACCGCCAGCCCGCAGCCTGCCAACCGCCGCCCTCGTTACGTTTTCGCTGCATTTAGGTAAAGCGCCTGCTCCAAGCTGGCGTTGCCTTGTATACTAGAGCGGTTTATCTGTTATGCGGAAGGGAGCGCCTATGGCACTCAGCGAGAAAGACGTGCGCGGCATCGCCGAGTACGCAAAGATCGCACTGACCGATGACGAGCTCACCCAGATGACGTCCTACCTGAATGACGCCGTCCAGATGCTCGAGCCCGTCTTGCAATATGACTTACCCGACGTGGAGCCCACGTTCCATCCCATCGGAAGCCTGTCCAACGTGATGGGCGATGACCTGCGCGAGCCCGAGCGCGACCTGCCGCTCGACGTCGCGCTCGAAAACGCCGGCAGCGCGCGCGACCGCTACTTCCGCGTGCCGTCCATTTTGGGAGAGGGGGAGAGCGAGTAATGGCGCAGAGCTTCGATTCCCTTACCGCCGCCCGGATCGCCGCGGGCGTTGTTGCCGGCGACTTTACCGCTACCGAGGTGGCCCAGGCCTCTCTTGCCGCCATCGAGGCGCGCGAGGGCGGGGTCCAGGCATTCCTGCAG
>JAIHTM010000015.1 GCA_022713905.1 Collinsella sp. | reverse complement strand
GGTAAGCCTTGTCGGCGAGGATTGCCTTGGAAGCGTCACAGCCGCACTTCTCGAGCTCGGCAACGTAGGCAGCGGCAGCGGTCTTGGAGGCCTCGGCGTCGTTGACGGAGTCGATCCAAGCCTGACCGGCAGCCTTGAGCTCATCGGACGGACCATCGGCAGCGATGATGTCCTGGGTAGCGGCGATCAGCTTGTGCTGAACGGCCTCATAGCCAACGGCCATGCCCAGACCGTGCTCGGCATTGTCCTCGAACAGGGAGTTGTTCCACGCCGGGCCGTGACCGTCTTTGTCCTTGCAGTAAGGAGCGGTGGCAGCGGGGTTGCCCCAAATGGAGGAGCAGCCGGTGGCGTTGGAGATGAACATGCGGTCGCCGGCGACCTGGGTCACCAGACGTGCATAGGCGGTCTCGGCGCAGCCGGCGCAGGAGCCGGAGAACTCCAGGTAGGGCTGCTTAAACTGGCTGCCCTTGACGTTGGCCGCGATGAGCTCCTTCTTCTCGGAGACGTTCTCGACCATGTAGTCCCAAACGGGCTGCTGGTCCATCTCCTGCTCGGTGGGAACCATCTCGAGGGCGCCCTTGGGGCAGACCTTGACGCAGTTGGTGCAGCCCATGCAGTCGAGCGGGGACACGGCCATGGTGAACTTCATGCCCTTGGCCTTGGGGCCCATAGCGTCGAGCGTGCGGGTAGCCTCGGGTGCGGCGGCAGCCTCGTCCTCGGTCATCGCGAACGGACGGATGGTGGCATGCGGGCACACATAGGCGCACTGGTTGCACTGGATGCACTTGGTCTCGTCCCAGTGGGGAACGACGACGGCGACGCCGCGCTTCTCGTATGCGGAGGCGCCCAGCTCAAACTGGCCGTCGGCGCAACCGACGAAGGCGGAAACGGGCAGGCTGTCGCCATCCATGCGATCGATGGGCTCGAGCAGGTTCTTGACCTGCTGGGCGATGGCGGACTTGGTCTCCTCGGAGAGCTCGACGGGAGCGGCATCCTCGGCAGTTGCCCAGTCGGCCGGAACCTCGAACTTACGGAAGGCGGTAGCGCCGGCATCGATGGCCTTGTGGTTGGCGTCGACGATGGCCTGGCCCTTCTTCATGTAGGACTTGGTGGCCGCGTCCTTCATGTACTGCAGGGCGTCCTCGGCGGGCAGAACCTTGGCCAGCGCGAAGAAGGCGGACTGAAGCACCGTGTTGGTGCGCTTGCCCATGCCGACCTTGGCGGCCAGGTCGATAGCGTCGATCAGGTAGACGTTGACGTTGTTGTTCGCGATATAGCGCTTGGCCACGGCGGGCATGTGCTCGGCGAACTCCTCGTCGCTCCACTGGCAGTTGACCAGGAAGGTGCCGCCCGGCTTGACGTCGCGGACCATCTTGAAGCCCTTGACGATGTAGCTGGGGTTGTGGCAGGCGACAAAGTCGGCCTTGGTCACGTAGTACGGCGAGCGGATCGGGGAATCACCAAAGCGCAGGTGCGAGACGGTGACGCCGCCGGTCTTCTTGGAGTCGTACTGGAAGTAGGCCTGGACGTACTTGTCGGTGTGGTCGCCGATAATCTTGATCGAGTTCTTGTTGGCGCCGACGGTACCGTCGCCACCCAGACCCCAGAACTTGCACTCGATGGTGCCGGGGGCTGCGGTGTTGGGCGCATCCTCGGCCTCGGGCAGGCTCAGGTTGGTCACGTCATCGACGATGCCGATGGTGAACTCGCGCTTGGGCTCGTCCTTCTTGAGCTCCTCAAAGACAGCGAACGCGGACGCGGGAGGCGTGTCCTTGCTGCCCAGGCCGTAACGGCCGCCGACGACCTTGATGCCCGTCTTGCCGGCCTCGTAGAGAGCGGAGACAACGTCCTGGTAGAGCGGCTCACCGATGGAACCCGGCTCCTTGGTGCGGTCCATGACGGCAATCTTCTTGACGGTCTCGGGGAGAACGTCGACGAAGTGCTTGATGGAGAACGGACGGAACAGGCGAACCTTGACCAGGCCGACCTTCTCGCCGTGAGCGTTGAGGTAGTCGATGACTTCCTCGAGCACGTCGCAGAAGGAGCCCATGCACACGACGACGCGATCAGCATCGGGAGCGCCGTAGTAGTTGAACAGGCCGTAATCGGTGCCGAGCTTCTCGTTGATCTTCTTCATGTAGCCCTCGACGACGGCGGGAAGCTCGTCGTAGACCTTGTTGCAGGCCTCGCGGTTCTGGAAGAAGATGTCGCCGTTCTCGTGGCTACCGCGGGTATGCGGGTGCTCAGGGTTGAGCGCGTGATCGCGGAAAGCCTGGACAGCGTCCATGTCGCACATCTCGGCCAGATCCTTGTAGTCCCACATGGCGACCTTCTGGATCTCGTGGCTGGTGCGGAAACCGTCGAAGAAGTTAAGGAACGGGGTCTTACCCTCGATGGCGGCAAGGTGAGCCACCGGCGAGAGGTCCATGACCTCCTGGACGTTGCCCTCGGCGAGCATGGCGAAGCCGGTCTGGCGACAGGCCATGACGTCGGAGTGGTCACCGAAGATGTTCAGGGCGTGCGAAGCGACGCAACGCGCGGAGACGTGGAAAACGCCCGGGAGCTGCTCTCCTGCGATCTTGTACATGTTCGGGATCATCAGGAGCAGACCCTGAGAAGCCGTGTAGGTGGTGGTCAGAGCACCGGCACCCAGCGAACCGTGAACGGTACCGGCTGCACCTGCCTCGGACTCCATCTCGACGACCTTGACCGGGGTGCCGAAGATGTTCTTGCGACCCTGGGCCGCCCACTGGTCGACATGGTCGGCCATCGGGCTGGACGGCGTAATGGGATAGATTCCCGCTACCTCGGTATACGCATACGAAACATATGCGGCCGCCTCGTTGCCGTCCATAGACTTAAACTTACGCGCCATATACCCCTCTCCTCTCATATAGGTATACAGGCCCCGGCGATCGCCGGGATGTTGGCGTGATGGGATTTTCGCTGTTGCTTCCAATCATCTGGCAGGCAGGCTCAGCAGCAGGTACGTGGCGTGGAGAGAAGACATGCCGAGGCGAGGGGCAACTGATGCGCCCCACAGACCCGACCGCCCGTCTTGCACATGACCGAGCGCCGCAAAGGCCGCATGCCGGATGCTCCCGGGCACGCCCCGGCGATGGGAAGCGCCCGCAACGGAAATCCGCATGCGGGTTTATTGTACCCCGCCGTCAAGTGTAATTTCGGCAAATATAGGCGGGCGGTAAAGGTTTACCTCGGGTGACTGCCAAGGGCCAAAATGGCCCCTCCATCCCTGGGCGACCGGCTCTGGTGCGCCAAGGAGTGTCCCCAAGTGCCGGCAGAAAAGGAACGTCCCTAACTGCCGGCTAGAGGGCACCAAAGAGGATGGCGTAGGTAGTGGATTCGCCGAGCTTGAGCTCGTCACCGGGGTTGAGCTGGGCGGAGCGGCCGGGCTCGACCTGGGTGCAGACGTTCGTCGCGCCGTTTACCACCACGGTTCCGTTGGTGGACGACAGGTCCTCAACGTACCAGACATTTTGGTCATCGCACCACACGTGGGCATGGCGAGCCGAAACGTCATCGCCCACATCGGTGATGCCGCCCTCCCCCGTTGCCAGCGCGCCGATCTCGACGCCTTCCTCACTCGGCTGAATCCAGCGCGGGACGCTCACCGCGTAGCCGTTTTGCACGCGCAGCAGTCCCAGCGGATGCGCCGGCGCGACCTCGTGCTCGCCCGACTTGGAACCAAGGCGGGCGTGAGAGCAAACGGCATAGGGAACGAATCTTGCGGATGTACTCCTCGACGTCAGGCAGGTAAGCCCCACGAAGTCACCGGGGAGGCCCAAGCGGCCCGGCACCACTTCCAGATTCTGACCAGGGCGAGTCGTTCGCCGGTGGCTGAAGGCTCGCTCCCACCCAAAAGGGGAGATTCGCGTTGTTCCCCAATCGCTCTCGCATCTTTCATTTTGCTCGAGGTGGGCTATAAAAACTTTCCTGGTGAAAGGCGGCGATTGGTTTCCTTTCTTTCTAGAGGAGCGCGCCTGTAATCTGTTTTCATCCTAAATCAAGTTGAGATCGGACCTTCCAGAGGCAAGTCGACTCAAACTGCGAGGCTCCATGTTGGAATAAAGAGCGCTGTCGAAGTGCCAACAACACAAAGCTTGCCAGTCTCAAATAGAACCTTTTGGGAGTCCGATTGGGCCGCACACCGAATCCCCGCTGGTGGTTTTTTATAGCTGCGTAACAATAAACAAGGTTAGTGCCAGTCCAGCATGAAATTGAGGAACGTATGCATTTTTTCTCAGTAAGTGATCGTCGTTACTGCTTCGATGAGGTCACTCGCAATTGCTTTCAGGTTGACCAAGCATCAGAAGATGCGCTTCGCATATTTGAAGCATCGGGAAGAACGGTCAACTCGAAGTTGCTAACAAAGTCACTTGCTGCGAAAGGCTACGACCAAACGACCATAGCAGAACTTGAAGACGACATTGATGAGTATCAACGATTGTCTGAGCGGACTTTCTTAACAAAAGACACGCCTCGAAAACTTAGATCCATCGAACTCCACGTTTCACATGCATGCAACCTTGGTTGTAGTTACTGTTTTGCCGGTAAAGGAGATTATGGAACGTCTCCTCTGCTGATGACAGACGAGATAGCCTTCAAGGCGGTCGACTACCTCGTCGCAAGTTCATCGGAAAACGAAACGCTTGCGATCGTCTTTTTTGGTGGGGAACCCATGATTAACGAGCCGCTGATATGGAAAACGGTCGACTATTCAAAAAGAATATACCCCAATAGAAACTTTACCTATTCTATTACGACCAACGGAACGCTTTTGAATGACACTGCTGTGAATTCTTTCAAGGAGCACGGGTTTTCTGTTCTGATTAGTCTCGATGGTACAGGATGCAAGCACGATGCATCGCGCCCGTACAAGACGGGAGGCGGCTCTTTCTCCGATATCGACAAAAACGTTCGTCGTTTTTCCGAGTCGTTCCCCTTCGGCGCAAGAGCGACCTTAACAAATAATAACTGTAACCTTGTTGAAGACTATCTTCAGTTTAAAGAGATGGGCTTCAGAAGGATTTACTTCTCGCCCGTGAGCTCATTCGATGAGAATATCAAACTCGACGAACACTCATTAAACAAAATCAGGGCGGGCCTAATAGATTTGGCGGATCAATATCTCAAACAGATTGATCAAGGGGAAAAGCCCTTGTTTAGAACATTGAAAACTGCAGTTGATTTGATTATGAGCAACAGGATCGCCTTTGTCGGATGCGGGGCTGGCAGGCGTTTTATTTCCGTGACTCCCGAAGGGGACGTATACCCCTGTCACAGGTTTGTCGGGATGATGCGATTCAAAATGGGCAACATCGTCACCGGAATTGACGAAACTAGGTATATTGAAAACTGGAGTCAGGGTGTCGAAAAAAGAATTGACTGTACGGACTGTTGGGCTCGGTCTTTCTGTGGTGGGGGCTGTAGCTGGGAGGCTGCAGACGAGCACGGCTACTTGCCCAAGAGTCTACACCCTGCATCATGTGAATATAGAAAAATGTGCTACGAGATGGCTTTTGACCTTATTTCCCGCCACTCATCTTCGCAGGAGAAAAATCAACGAGAAGCTACTGTATCGGAATAAGCGGTTCAGCGCATTGCTGTCACCATTGTGGAGGTGTTCGTTCTTCTGATTACCGTCTGCGAAGCTTATTGCTACGTTCGCCGAAACCATTCTAGAAATATGGTGAACTAGACATCTTGGTTTGTTATACACAATATTGAGGTTTTTCTGCACTCAAAGGGAGGTAGTCGTGAAGCATATTCATCCGATTAATCCAGGAAGTGGCGACGAGGCAGGCGTGAAGCCGATGTCTTTTGACTGCCTCTTGGGCATTACTGACATCTGTACTGTTTATGATAAAGCAGATGGCTGTGGTGCATACGATTACTGCGACTATGACATGGATGGCGGCAGCATCTGCGTTGTAGATCACTGTGGCATTGATCAAACGTAGTCTCTAATTGGATTAAGGTGAGGAGCTGTTATGAAGCATATCCATCCTGTTGGTTCAAATGAACATCCTCCCGTTGAGCCTTGTTGTCTTGGAGTTGATATATGCAATTTTTACGACATCGCCGAGTGCCCTGTTGCGGATTGGTGCTATGTCGATAAAGAATCAAGCTGTGTTTTGCCAGCAGATTGGTGCGATCCAGTTGACGAGTAGTTTTGTGGCTAGGAACTATTTGGTCCAATTCAGAATAAGATGGGAACAAATTCCAAAATCTCGTGTCTGGGAGGAATTATGCCATTATTGCAAGGTCTCGTTGGATTAGCCTTTATATTTGCGTTATATCTGGCACCTTTTTTAATTCTATTCTTCATTATCCGACTCTTTCTTCGGAGAAAATAGGAGTGTCACGCAAACATTAGCGTAGCTTTCTTCCAATATGAGCCGAGCATTGGCAAGTGGAATAAGAAGCCCGACCGTTCGCCACATGAAAGTGATCGGACGGGCTTCTCTATTTAACCCGGGCCGCCACCCATAGCGGCTTTCCAAGCGTATTCTCAGTGCAAAGCAATCGTCAGTTTAATCCTATGCGCTGATACCGCATTTCATTTGTTCGGCTCGAATTCTACGGCCTGGCAACCCTCGCACTCTCCGGCAAATGGATTGAACGCGAAGGCAGAGATGATGTGTGCGTGGACATCGAGGCTGCTGTAGGCAACATACTGGGACATGGACCCCCGCTGCGCGTGGTATGCGGCCCGGCATATTCATTGCCGTCCAACCCCGTGTAGTTGCAGCAAAGGGTGGAACCTCAATGCTCAGCCCATGTTGTCCGTGGGACACGAGAATCGTAAGTACACTTTGGTGCGATTCTCACGCTGATACTGAGCCACCTGGAATAAGATACGTCGCGACAACACTTCGCTTCACCTCTGTCTCGACAAGATGACGTAGACTAAAGTTTCCTTTAGTAAGAGAACGAGAACTATATCTGAAAGCGTTGCGATGGCGTGAAGGCACCGAGTCCGAACCGCCTGAATGCTACGTGCATCTGCATCGCCTTTTTGTTATCTCTGCCAGTTGGGTAGCACTACACTTGTCATCATTTACCCTGGTACATGCTGCCTAAATCCACTACCCCTTCTACCGCGCCGACCATCTCGTCATCGTGAGAGACAACGATGATCAGCTGGCTTTGCTTGTTGCGCTTAACATAGGCCGCAAGCTCGGCGCGGCTTACAGCGTCTAACCCAGTCGTGGGCTCGTCGAGTACCAAAACTGACGACTTGCGTGAAATCGCCGACCATAAGTACACTCGGCGCAGCTCACCGCCCGAAAGCGCGGAGCAACGTTTCCCGAGCAACTCCTTCACGCTGTTTTCCAGCGAAAGTAGGCCATCTACACCCCGGTGATAGGAAGAAAAGGGCGTGTCGAAATACTCTAACAGCTCTTTCACCGTTTCGTCCGGCGCGAAGCACGACTGTGGGCAGCACGATATCTCTCTCGCACGTATGTAATCCAAGTCGCATTCTTCGATTGGCACGCCGTTGTATTTTACTTTGCCTTTCGATGAGTATAGCCCGAGCATCAAGTAAAGAAGTGACGTCTTGCCTCTTCCGTTTTCCCCAACTATGCAATATGTACCAGGACCGGAAAACTTGAAAGAAAACCCGCCGAGGACCTCTCGGACAGATCCGTCTGGAAGGGCAACCGAGAATTCCAAATCAGATACCGAAATGTCATTTATTTCATCGAGTTTAGCTAAATCGGTCCGATTCCACCCCGATCTCTCCTTTTCTCTCGTCGCGATAGCCGTCCTATCCCATGATGCTTTGGCATCTTGATAGGATTTGAACAATGACATCATACTTTTCAAAGTCTTAAAGAGAACCGCGAAGTATGTACCGATGATAGTGTACTCGCCTATTGACATAGTTCCGTTAATGATTCGTACTCCGGAAACAACAAGTATCACCGCTTGAAACAACGCTGCGAAAAGACCATCGAGCGATGTCAGAGAATATGATAGCTTTCCGGAGCGCAAAACTTTGGGAAAATAGCTCTTAAACCCAGCGTCGAGCGCTTGTTCGCTCTTGCCGTACGAAGATGTCAGTTGAATGTTGAGAATCTGATTAAGCTGCGATGCAATTGCGGCGTAAAAGGCGCTGTCCGCCTCTTTCTTCTCATACGTGACCCTATACAAGAGTTTCCTCAACCCAGTAATTACACAGAAATACACGATGAGGAGAATGATGGAAAACACCGCGAGAGTTGAATCAATTGACCATATGATAAGCAATACGATGGGAATGGCTACAATGGACAGCGGCGCACTGATAAAATTCGCCAAAACGAAGGATGAGACCACGCTGGAGTCGGAAATAATCCGTTGCGTTGTATAGGCTGGATCGATGGTCCGACTCACCAAGTAATCGTCTCTTTCAAAACGCAAGACGGCCTCCCTGAGAAGATCAAAGGAAAGTCTCGTGGTTATGCGAATGGAAAGTGTTCCTGCAAAATAAGTAAAGAGGGTGGAGAAAACTCCTATTAACGCAACCAGGAGCGCGAAGAGTACGGCGTCTCTTTCGCTGCGGTTACCGAGAAGAAAATCTAAGAATTTCCCGTTCACGTATGGCATGGCATAGGAGAGAGCGGTTCCAATCACCGTGATAGCAATGAAGACGAAAGCCCCTTTTGCTCTGATGAACCTCGAGAGAACGCATCGAATCAAGGAAGGCCCCAATCTACCCGCCACAAAACATCAATCACTGATACCTTACACCTCAACACAACAGGAGCGAAGATTTGCCAATGAGACTGCTTTAAGATTGCCTTGGGCCAATACGATCTCAAGCTCTTCCTACAAGAGAGTCGGAATCGGACATCTCCTCCGACGAACCTGGCAATCGGGCGGTTGAAATATCTTTTTCAACCGCCCGATTGCCACAATAGATTTGAGCATCCGCCCACAAACGTCCGCGTTTTATACCCATCAAATCCTTTGCCTTTTGTCGTCTAGACTAGAAAAATCGCTCGAAATAACGCAACCGGCCTGCTCGCTTGAAGAAACCTAAGCCCGTAACGTAGATGTGCAAACTTCCGAAACGCCTTGCGCGGCATAGTGCGTATAAACTTCGTCAACCGCCTCAGAAATATCTGAGTATCGCGCCGGGTCAAAAGCATACGATGTCGCAGCTATACCCTGCACCCATTCGGAACGCGGATTAATTGAATAGCCACACAGCATCATCATACATGCATCTAGACCTGATTTCCCAAGTATCCGACGTATTGATGAGAGCATCGCGGGTCGCCCCTGCACCATCGTCGTCACCCCTATTAGCAGTATTTACCGTTTTTCTCTAAATGCGTATCGCCACCCTTAAGAATACGAAGTGTTTTATCCAGACCCGATTGTCCTCCATCTCAAACGAAGGGATAAGGAATCTCATCCGGAATCGGCAGTAACGGAGGATTCACAACGACAAGCGAAAAACATGAGTCATCTCTCAGAGGGGAGTAAAGGCTCCCCTCAAGCACCCTAGTTTCGTCATCCAAAGAGTTGATGGCAGTGTTTTTCTTACAAAGGTCGACAACAAAAGGGTTGATTTCTACAGATGTTACATCCATGCCACAGTTGGTAAGTATCAGGCCCTGTATTCTGGGGCCAGAACACAAATCGAGAGCCTTCCGTGCGCTCTGCGGTGTAAGGCGCCAATCTCAGCAAATCTGTCCCACAATACTGCGCTGAAGAACAAGACGGAACCCCTGAGCCAAACTCCCCTATACCTTATTAAGGCTAAGACAGGCAAGTTCACGCACCCGGCATATTCCAGAATAACATCCTATTGTTTTAGATGCTCTACAAGCATGAACAGCCGCGAATCGGAAAGATCTTCTAGTTTCGCCCCGACTGACCGCCAAGGGCCAAAATGGCCTCTCCATCCCCAGGCGACCGGCTCTGGCGCGCCGAGGAGTGTCCCCAAGTGCCGGCAGAAAAGGAACGTCCCTAACTGCCGGCTAGAGGGCACCGAAGAGGATGGCATAGGTAGTGGATTCGCCGAGCTTGAGCTCGTCGCCGGGATTGAGCTGGGCGGAACGGCCGGGCTCGACCTGAATGCAGACGCGCGTGGCCCCGTTTACCACCACGGTTCCGTTGGTGGACGACAAGTCCTCGACGTGCCAGATATTTTGAGCATCGCACCAGATATGGGCATGGCGGGCCGAGACATCGTCGCCGACGTCGGTAATATCGCCCTCACCAGTGGCCAGCGCGCCAATCTCAACACCCTGCTCACTCGGCTGAATCCAGCGCGGGGCGCTCACGACAAAACTGTTTTGCACGCGCAGCAAGCCCAAGGGGTGCGCCGGGGCGGGTTCGCGTTCGCCCGCAGTCAGCGACATGCCAAGCGAACGCGGCGTGGATGTGCCTCCGCCACAGGTCGCGTGTGCGTAGTCGATGGCATAGTTCACCGAGGACCGCACATCCGCCGAACAACCGACGGCGACAAACAGCACCAGCACGGCCTCGGCGCGCTCGGCGGGCATGAGTTCCGCCGCCTGGGACAGGCGATCGAGCGCGTTGCGATAGAGATTCGTGTCCTGGTGGCACTCTTCGAGCGCGCGTACCATCGGTTCACCTGCAGGACCGCACACCATATTGATCACAGCCGTGGAGTCCATGGGATTGCGCTGGCGCAGGGCCAGTTGCGACATAATACGCGCAGCCGAGGTACCGTATTCGGCAAAGTAGCGCTGCTGAAGCGTGCCGACCGGCGCGCGAACGATAAAGCGGGAAACCCAAGAGCGATCGGCGGCTCGGCTCTGCGGGCTGCGGCCGTCGGCGAGCGGACGGGACGAAAGCACCAAGCCGCACAGCTCGATATGGCTCAGATGCGCCGCGCGCTTAAAGATGTCAAACATGGCCCCGCATGGGGTGAGCTCAACTTGAGATGCCATGACCTAGGCCTCCTTAGTCGTAGAAATAGAATCGGACGATACTTCGACAGGTCCGCCAAAAGTACGGGCAGCTGCGGCTCCACCGGCAAGCGGAGTCGCCATCTGGGCTTTTGTGCGTCGCGGTGCCGAAACGGGAAGTTCAAAGGCAAAGCCCATCGCAAGCAAAAACCACGTAAGCGTATAGGTTGCAACCAGAGCGGCAACAAGGCCGCCCATCACGGCGCGTTGGGAAAATACGCTACATGCAGCCACAACCAGCACCGGAACCTCGCAGGCAGAAAGCGCAAGCACACCCTGCAGGAAGCCCGAGCGCCGATCGCGCGCAAGCGCCCCCGCGGCAACGCCGGCTATGCCTGGCAGCGCCAACGCCAGTGCGGCAATAATACCCGGTAGCGACCCAGACCACACGAGCGATCCCAAAGTCGCCGTCACGCGAGCGCCCGACGCCAGCAGCGCGGCCGAAACCACGATCACAGCCCAAACCACGCCACAGACGACCGTCGCGCCGACCATCAGCGCGCGACGAACCGCGCGGCCGGACGCATCCATGGGGCACGGCGTGAGCGGCTCGCCGCGGAGCGAACGACCGACATTTTGTGCATAGTGGTCACAAAACGCCGAGAGCGCCGCCTCGACCGCCGCCGGCTCGGGACGATCTTTTTGATGGCTGGACAGACAGGCCATCACCACGTCGAACAGCTGGGCATCGACAAACGCCAGCGCATCGCGTAGCTCCTCGGAATCCGGCTCAAGCCCCAGCTGCTGGGCCTGCTCGGCCGCGGCGAGCGCCACATCGGGCTCACGACGAAGCAGCTGAGTCAAATCACAACCGGGCGCATGGGCACCAATGGGATAGTCGGGCCGCGTGTCCATCTTGAGACGGTAGGGGCTCGCGATGTCGCGCGTCTTTTTGCGCGAACCCGAGGCGCCCGAAGTGCTCGGCGCGGCTTCGTATGGCGCGACGCCGGCAATGAGCTCGTAAACCGTGCTTGCCGCGGCATAGACGTCAATCGCCGGCGACATACGTAAAGCGCGCAGGTCGGGAATATCGTCGGTGAGCATCTCGGGCGGGGCATAGGCAACCGTCGCGCGACGCAGCGTGGCATAACGCTCCGTAAACGACGCCTTGCCGCCGGTACCGGCCACGGCCGACGCAGGCTCGAGCGCCAGCGACGAGCCAAAGTCGATCAGGCACAGGTCAAAGGCGCCCTCGGCAAGCTGCCGGTCAAGCGGCAGGCGCGCCGTACGCACCATAATATTAGCGGGCGAGATATCGCGATGGACAAAGCCCTCGCCCACCAGGCTCATACGGCAGAGCAGATCGAACAGGTCGCGACCCAGACGCGCCGCCACAAGCGGCGACAGGCGTCCGGCATCGTCCACGGCGAGTCGCGAACGCAAGCGGGCAAGTGTCTCGCCCTCGACCCATTCCATGACAATTGCAGGCACACCGTCGACCTCGCCCCAGCCATAGAGGCGGGGAAAGCCCTTAAGGCCCGAAAGGGCGCGATGGCATTCGTATTCCTCGCGAAACGCCGCCTTGAACTTGGCGACCAGCGCCTCGTGAGCGGCATCGTCATCAAACTCATCGCGCGTCGGCAAGATGAGCTGCTTGAGTGCCACTGCCTCGCCTTGAGCGTTGACGGCACGCGTCACGCGGCCGATACCGCCACGGCGCATGGTGGCATCGTCGGCAAACAGCATCGTAAAACGACGCAGATAGGCAGGCAGCTCGTCCTGACCGAGCGCAATGGCCGGCTCAAACCCGTCGACACGCGCCAGGCGCAGGCCGACCATGGGATCGCGACCGAGCGATTGTGGTGTGGTGGATGCAAGATCGGTCATCATAGGGCAAGCGCCGCCACGTTATTGTTGAAGTTACCGAGCGCGACGTCATCATCGCCGTAATGGCCGACCCATTGACATAGGTTGGTATAACAGCCCCACAGATTGGCATACTGCTGATACCACTTTGACCGGGGCGAGAATGTCTGACGACCGAACTCGGCTCGAATGACGAACATCTCCCCGACCAGGCTGTCGCACGGCCTGGGATCTCCCGTAGAGTTATAGGTCGAGACCACGTCATTGGCACGAGAAACATAGCCGTCGAGCATGTTGTACTTGGTCACAAGCCAACTGTGAATGCTCTCTTCCTCAGCAGCGGAAAGGCCACCGGAGTTTGCATCGTTGTCAGTGTTGCCGCCCGTCGAACCACCGTTTCCAGACCCTCCGGTAGAGGAACCCGACCCAGAGCCGCCGCCCGAACTCGACGAATCCGAGCCGGAGCCAGAAGTATCCGGGCTACCGGGCTTTCCGGACTGCTGGGCGTCCTGCCCCTTCTGCTGCTCGACCTTATTCACCGTTGCCGCCACGCTATTGTTGGACAACCGATCGATGATCTTGGTGTTGGTGAGCACGATGGTTTTGCCATTGGCAAGCGTGACTTCGTTGTCCGGGGCCTCGGCGCCGTCCGCATCGTCGGTGCCAAACACAATATGCGCGACCACACTTGCCCAAGCATATCCAGTCGTGGTACCCAGATCACTTTTGACCTCATGCCCCACGCGCGGTTCGCGTGCGGCATGCGCCTGCATCATGGACGGCACGGTCATGCCATAGGCAGAAACGCCAGCCATGACCAGCACCAGCGAGCACGACAGCAGCACGTACGCCCGCGGCGCCAAGCCCAGCCGGCGCCGCATGCGCACCGCGGCGCCATGCTTTGTCTGAGTGCCCCCGGGCCGCATGCGTTCTCCTCCAACAAAAACACGCCGCTTAAAAGCGGCGCATTCTTTCATATCCACATTTGAGTGTATCAGCGAACCAAAAAGGTTGCGCAACGAATGGGCAAATACGAGGTGCAAGTGGACCCATCCACGCGATAAGCGGATGAAAAGCAGGTTTGTTGCACAACAAATGCATGAACGCGTGCCCAATTATGAGCGCCCCGTGCGGCAGGCCGACGGGACATGCCGCGGAGCTGACGCCGCCTAGATCGCGCGGCGGGCCTCGATAGCGCGGCCGAGCGTGAGCTCGTCGGCATACTCCAGGTCGCCACCCACGGGCAGGCCGCTCGCCAGACGCGACACCTCGACGCCCAGTGGCTTGATGGTGCGAGCAAGGTAGCTCGCCGTGGTCTCGCCCTCGATATTGGGGTTGGTGGCGATAATGACCTCGTGGATATCCTCATGGCCCAGGCGCGCCAGCAACTCGCGGATATGCAGCTGCTCGGGACCGATCTTGTCCATGGGGCTGATCACGCCGCCCAGCACATGGTACAGGCCATGGTAGCTGCCCGTGCGCTCGATTGCCTGGACGTCGCGCGGCTCGCCCACCACGCAAATACGAGTTGTGTCGCGCATCGAATCCTGACAGATGGAGCACTCGTCGGCCGTGGCGTAGTTAAAGCAACGGCTGCAAAAGTGGACCTCCTGCTTAACCTCCAGGATGGCCTCGGCCAGGCGGCGGGCCTCCTCGGCATCGGCCTCGAGCAGGTAATAGGCGATGCGCTGGGCCGACTTGGGACCAATACCCGGCAGACGACCCAGCTCATCGAGCAGTTTTTGCAGACTGTAATTCGCACTCATATATATGCGTGTCTTAGAACGGCATGCCCGGGATGTTGAGGCCGCCGGTGATGGCGCCCATCTGCTTGTTGGCGAGCTCGTTGACGCCGCGGACGGCCTCGTTGACGGCAGCCATGATCATGTCCTGCAGCATATCGACGTCCTCGGGATCGAGGGCATCGGGATCGATGGTGAGGTTGACGAGCTCCATCTCGCCGTTAACGGTCACCTTGACCATGCCGCCGCCGGCAGAGGCGTCGACGGTCTGGGACTTGAGGTTCTCCTGCGCGGCGGCAAGCTGCTCCTGCATCTTGCGAGCCTGCTTCATCATCTGCTGCATGTTCATACCGGCCATGATGGCTCCTTTACGTGCGGCCGCACGCCGAGCTGCAAGGGCAGCCGGAGCACGGCAGGACTTTCAAACTCAAAAATCGTACCACGGCGCGCGGCGAGAAAGCGGAGCGGACGTGTTACCTCAGTCGATATACATGTCCTGGAGCGTGATGCGCCCCCAAGATTATGCAAAGTTGAATAATTCGCATCTGCATAATATTGAAAGCTAAATCTCGTAGAGCCGGAATCCGACATTTAATGCGTACCACTAAATAGCTAAATGCCGAACCGCTGCTCGAGGCGGCGCACATGGCGGCAGGGTATAATTTGATTGCCATAGATAGTAATTTGGAGGTGCCCCATGAATGCCCCCAACGCGCTCCAAAACATCCGCTCAAAACACCCCGTTGCATATGTGGTTCTCTATCTCTTTGTCGGCTGGGCATTGCTGGTTGTCATCACCCATGCCATAGCTTTTGGAGCAGAACTGCTGATAGCCAGCTCGGACCAGCCCGTCGTCAAATGGGAGACGACCGATGAGTGCACCGACGGAACCCGAACCGTCTACTACAACAGCCCGTCCCTCTATCAAGAGTTCAAGGTCAAGATAAAGGACTTCAAGATTGTCGATGCCGAGCTAGGCGTTTATTTGGCAATCGGAGCAACCATTAACGCCGAGCAAGTCGAGTACACGGACAGCCATGCGACGTATCGTATCGACCTCAGCATCCTAGGCCGACCGTCACGCACCTGTCTGCTCAAATGCGACATACGCGGCACCACACTACACATGTCCGAAATACAGATGCGCCCGGACAAGGGGTCCTCTTCTTGAGCAGTATACCCGCCTGCGCAGCTACTCCACCGGCTTGAAGATGGTGGCCTGGCCAAAGACGCTGCGGATGAGGGCCTTGGCCTCGTCCTCGGTCTGCGGGATGCTCGGGGCTGCGCCCTGATGGCCGAAGGGGCTGCCAGCACCGGGATTGGATTCCCAGGGAGCGGCGGGGACGTCGTCGTTTGCAGAGGCTGCGGGTGCCACAGCAGCGGCCTTGGTCGCGGACGCCGCACCCGGCACGTCGAACGGGGGCAGATCGTCCCCGCCGGCATCGGCAGCAAAACCACCGACCATAGCATCGTCGTAGGGCACCTGCTCGGATTCCCATGGCGCAGCCTGCGCAGGCGGCTGAGTCATGGGGACGGACGCGCGCTCGGGCGCTCGGGGCGCGGGCTCGGTCGGGAGCTTGCCCGTGGCAGGAGCACCGGCAGGGTTGTCGGAGCGCAGCCAAGGGGCCTTGGCCAGGTCGGATGACTTGGGCGCAGGCGCGGCAGCGGACTTGGGCGCGGGGATCGGAGCAGCCGGTTTGGGCGCAGCGGGTTCAGGCGCCGACGGGGTCGGTGCCGCTACCGGCGCCGCTTTTGGCTGCGTCGCGCTGGCGCTCGAGGATGCAGGGGGCACCGAGGACACGGGTTGCGGGTCCGCAGATACCGCAGCCCGTGCAGATGGAGAATGCTCCTCATGTTGAGGAGCCGGCGTGCCACCCCCATCCAGGACATAGTCGACGGTACGACGACCGAAGACCGCGCAGACCGTCGGCAGGACCACCGACTGCGTATCGGCGCGACCGAGCATCTTGATGGCAAAAGTCGAACCCGCGGGGAACGAGACCGTGAGCTTGGAGCCGTCGTCGACCGTGGCGCGGGCGTTGAGCAAAAGCCCTGCGTAGGAGGCCTGACGAGCCTTGACGCGCTCGACGACCTCGGCCCATTTGCGCTGGAGCTCGCCGGCGTCCTCAACCGCGGGGGTCTCGGCAGCACCGGCGGCGGCAACCTGGGCGGCGTTGTTGGGCTTGGACACCGACACGGTCGATGCAGCAGGCGCGGAAGCCGGAGCCGCAACGGGCTGAGGTGCAGGCGTTACAGGTCTGGGCGCCGGCGCAGGAGCCGCGGACTTGGTCGCAGGCTGGGCAGCCGGAACAGCAGCGCCGCGGTCCCAAGGCATACCGCCCTGGCGCGCGGACGTAGCAGCGGGGGCAGCGGATGCCGCCGGAGCGGCAGCACGAGCGCCCGAAATGAGCGTCGGCTGTTGGGCAGCAGCGGGTACGGATGCTGCAGGCGCGGCGGCCTGAGCAGCAGCCACGCTCGCCGGCACGGCGCCGTTGGCAATCATGGCCTCCAGGCGTGCCACGCGCTCGGCCAATGCCTCAATCGTTAAATCGGCCTCGGGACGCGCCAGACGCGTGCAGGCAATCTCGAGCACCAGGCGCACATCGCTCGCGCCCCTCATCTCCAGTGCGGCATCGTCGAGCACCGTCAGCACGCGGGCCAGGCGGTCGGCAGGATGCTCGCCAAAGGCAGCGGCCTCGGCAGCAAGCGCCTCGGCCTGCTCGGAGCCGCCCTCAAACAGCTCGGCACGGGCACCGGCAACGCAGGCAACGTACACGTCGCGCACATGCGCCACCAGGTCGCGCGTCAGCTCCAGCAGGTCATTGCCCTCCTCGACCTGCGCACGGATCAGTCCATAGAGCTCGGCAACATCGCGATCGGCAATGGCGCGGGAAAACTCGCCCAGAATCTGGTCCGAAACCTCGCCCAAAAGCGAGCGGGCGTCGTCCGCATGCACAGAACCGTTGCCAAAGACGCTCAGCTGCTCCAGCGTGGAAAGCGCGTCGCGCATACCGCCCTTGGCATGGCGCGCCACAATGGCGAGTGCCTCGTCGTCGTAATCGAAGCCCTCCTGCTCGCACACGTAAGACAGGCGATGCTCGATATCCTCGTTGCCGATGCGGTGGAAATCGAAGCGCTGGCAGCGTGAGAGAATGGTCTCCAGAATCTTTTGCGGGTCGGTGGTGCACAGCACAAAGATCACGTGTGCCGGCGGCTCCTCAAGCGTCTTGAGCAGCGCGTTGAACGCCGCCGTCGTGAGCATGTGGACCTCGTCGATGATATAAATCTTGTACTTGCCGCGCACTGGGGCAAAGTTGACGGAGTTGATGATCTCCTCGCGCACGTTGTCCACGCCGGTACGGCTTGCGGCATCGAGCTCGTAGACATCGGGGTGGTTACCCTCGGCAATGAGCTCGCACTCCTCGCAAGTACCGTCGGGCATGCAGCCGCTTGCACCCTCGGCGCGCGCCGCCTCGGCATTGCGGCACAGCAGCGCCTTGGCCAGAATGCGCGCCATGGTGGTCTTGCCCGTGCCGCGCGGTCCGCAGAACAGGTAGGCGTGGGACAGGCGCCCCTCGGTGATGGCGTGCTCGAGCGTCGAGACGATATGCTGCTGGCCCACCACGGAGTCGAAGGTGAGCGGGCGATACTTTCGGTACAACGATTCCATGGGTGCTCCCCCGGGTATACTGAGTCTTGTTGCCGCGACGGCCATGCGGTCGCACGGCATACTGCATTCATAATAACCCGTACGGCGAGCCCGCCGCGATAGGAGTCCAAAGAGCATGGCAGACGCAGAGAGCAACCTCGTTCCCTCCGAAGCAGCCGACCAGGTCGAGGTCGCGCTCGAGAAGCAGGCCGCGGCCGATGACGGCATTCTGTACCTCAACGAGTACCAGTACGAAAACGACCTGGTCACCGACTTTGCGCGCCTGGTCGCCTCGCCCAGGCGCCGTGGCTCCCTGTACGTCGCCGCCGCGATTGCCGCGCTCATCGGCATCGGCATGTTGGTGGCCGGCGGCAGCTGGATCAAGTTCGGCGTCGTGCTGATCGTGTTCGGCGCTTTTTTGGCCTGGTGGAGCAAAAACCTGCACCACACCCTCGCCCGCGACTTTATCGACGCCGTCGAGGCCGACGAGTCCATGGGTGGCCGCTATCGCCGCGTCGCCGCCAACGAGGACGGCCTGATGGTTTGGGGCAAGAGCGGCAAGTCACAGTTCTTCCCGTTTGACAAGCTCGACCACGTGCTCGACGGCGAGCGCATCTTTGTGGCCATGTTCGCCGACCAGGGCGTGACGATCCCCAAGGACACCTTCGTCCGTGGCGATGCCGAACAGTTCGGCCCCTTCCTTAAGGCGCGCATCAACAAAAAACTCCGCATCGAGACCAAGAAGAAGAAAATGAAGGCCGAGAAGGCCGCCGCCGAGGCCAAGCAGGGCGACAAGCCCCAGGAGACCAAGGGCAAGCAGCGCAAGCAGAAGAAGAACAAGAAGAAGCGCTAGGCCGGACGCAAGGTCCAGACCCCAGACGGAGCTTAAATTGAATGTCGCCCACCTGCGCGTGCTACACTAGCAGCATCTATGCCACCGCGAATGGCTCGGCCCCGTGCCCGCCACTCGCAAACGAACTTTAAACGCACGAGGGTTGGCCATGCCGCTTTTCTCGCAACATACCGCCCGGTTCTCGCCGGACGTTCCCTTGGAGGGCACTAGCTCTCGCGAGCTGCTCAAGCGGTACCAGCCGCTCGAGACGCTTGCGACCGGCGGTTTTGGCTCCATCGAGATTTGCCGCGACACGCATCTGCGCCGTCGCGTGGCCATTAAGCGCATTCCCCTTATCAACGGCGCCGGCATGCCCGCCAGCGACATCATGGACGTGCTGCGCGAGGCGCATACCGCCGCCATGCTTCAACATCCCAATATCGTGCAGGTTATCGACTTTACGCACGACACCGCCTATGCCTACCTGGTCATGGAGTATGTCGACGGCATGTCGTTGGCCGAGTTTTTGCATCGCGTGGACGGCCACTCGCTCACCTTTGACGAGGCCGCGGCCATTGCCGACGCGCTGGGTCAGGCACTCACCTTTGCCCATGCAAACGGCGTGCTTCATCTGGACATAAAGCCCGCCAATGTGCTTATCGACCATTCGGGCAATGTAAAGCTCACCGACTTTGGCATGGCGCGGCTGTCGTCTGCCGGCGGCTTTGGCGGCTCGCGCGGCGGCACCATCGGCTACATGCCGCCCGAGCAGCTCGATATCGAGACCGGCACGGTCGACGAGCGCGCCGATGTCTTTGCCCTCGCCTGTGTGATCTACGAGGGCCTGTGCGGCAGCGCTCCCTTTATGGCGGCCACGCCCGCCGGCTCGCTCGGCCGCATCATCGGCGGCGCCACCTATCCCAGCGAGCTGATACCACACTTCCCCCCGGGAGCCGAGGCCGCGCTCATGAGCGCGCTCTCCCCCATGCCGCAGGACCGCCCCAACAGCATCGAGGCATTTTGCGACCAGCTCCTTGCCGGTCTGGGCAGCGTGCGCGAGGGCCGTCGCAGCCTGGAGCAAATGGTTGGCGAACTTTCGGATGACGAGCAGGAGCTCGACGATATCGAGCCGTCGCACTACGAGGACGACGCCATCGAGGTCGACCCCGCACTCGGCTGGGCGGGCACGCGCTGGAGCCATGCGCGCGACTACACCATGCGCACTATCTCGGCGCTAACGTGCGGCACCTATAGCTTTTTGCTGATGCAAACGGCCGGGGTCGCGGCGCTTCCCGGCCTGGTCATTGCGGCCATCGCGATCGGAGCGGCGGCTGGCCTGGCCCCCCAGATTGGCTCGGCCATCTCGGCTGTGGGCTTTTTGGTGCTCATGGCCAACGCCACCATGCAGGCGCAGGGCATCTTGTCGATGTTGCCCGTCGCGGTGATCTTTGCCGCCGCCATGTCCGGTTGGTGGATTGCCTGGGGTCGCACCGAGGCTGCCGCGAGCGCCGCGCTCACCTGTGCACT
>JAIHTM010000305.1 GCA_022713905.1 Collinsella sp. | reverse complement strand
CTCGTCCTGCTCGCCATCCTGCTTGCCGCCGGCTTCATCCTCAACTTCACCGTCGGTAAGGCCATCTCGGGTATCTCGGGCGGCATGATCAGCCCCGAGTTCATCATCTCGGCCTTCTGCCTCACCATCCTGGTCGTGCGCCCCAACATCGGTCAGGCACTCGTCATCGGCCTTATCTCGGCCGCCGTGATCCAGATCACCACCACCTCGCCGTTCATCGATTTTGCCGCCGAGGGCATCGCCGCCATGCTCATGGCCGCCATCGTCAACGCCGCCGGCAAGAAGGGCCAGGTTAAGCCCGCTGTCGCTATTGTCGCCACCTTCGTGACCACCTTTGTCTCGGGCGTTATCTTCATGGTCATCAAGATGGCTATGCTCGGCGTGGTGGGCGAGCTCGCTGCCGCTATGCTACCTGTCGTCGCCATGACCGCCGTCTTTAACGCCATCCTGGTCGGCGCCCTCTACCTGCCCATCCAGAAGGCCCTCAAGCTCAACTAACCCGCTCGGCTTTATGAGCCACCCCATCTTGGCGTTCATTCGTCGCTCGCGCACCCAAGTACGCTTCGCTCCTCTTTCGCGCCAACCTGGGCCCCTCATAAAGCCGTCTCCGTGCTCCATTATTCAAAATTAATCCCCTTTTCGATTTAACCCCTTTCGTGGGGGTCTAGGACACGCTTATCTCAAATCACACCTTAAGGAGAACATCATGGCCACCAACACTCAGGCTCGTACCATTTCTGCCAACGCCGCTTCCGACAAGGGTATCCTCGACATTACCTCACTCGTCCTGCTCGCCATCCTGCTTGCCGCCGGCTTTATCCTCAACATGACCGTCGGCAACGCGCTTGCCGCAACGGGTATCAAGCCGCAGTTCATCATTGCCGCCTACGCCCTGGCCATCGCACTCACGCAGGCGAGCTTTGCCCAGGCAGCCATCTTTGGCATCCTGTCGGCCGCCGTCATCCAGATCACCACGTCAATCCCCGGCCTCAACTTTGTGACCGAGCTTGCCGGCGCGCTGACGATGGCGGCGCTCGTTAAGTCCAACATCGGCGGCAGCAAGCTCAACCCCTTCATCGCCGGCCTGCTCACTACCTTGGTCTCGGGCGCCCTCTTCGCCGTCCTGGGCACCGTCATCATGGGTGCCGCGCTGCCCACGGCACTCGCCAAGGTGCCCATCGTGCTCGGCACCGCCGTCTTCAACGCCGTCGTGGTCCAGGCCCTCTCCTTCCCCCTGCGCAAGGTGCTCAACAAATAGCCTAATATTATGGACAGGCCGCGCGCTAGCGGCCCCATCAACAAAGACTGTCCCAAACAGCTAGCTTTTGGGGACGTTCTTAAACGACTAGTGATTTAAGAACGTCCCCAATGACTATGAAAGGTATCCATGAAAACGATCATCAACGTCGACGATGTCTCGTTCTCCTATGGCACGCAGACCGAGCAGGCGCTTAAGCACATCTCGCTCGACGTGAACAAGGGAGACTTTATCGGCATCATCGGGCCCTCGGGCGCCGGCAAGTCCACGCTTGCCGCCTGCCTGTCGGGCGCTGTGCCCCACCACTACACCGGCACGTTCTTTGGCTCCGTCATGGTTGACGGCCACGACACCTGCGAGGTCTCGCTGACCGACGTGTCGCAAATCGTCGGCAGTGTGCTGCAGGATATCGACACGCAGATGGTCGCCTCGGTCGTCGAGGACGAGATGCTCTTTGGCCTCGAGAACTTTGCCGTTCCCCACGACCAGATCGAGCAGCGCGTGAGCGAGACGCTCGAGACCGTCGGCATCAGCGACCTGCGCGACCGCGAGATCGCCACTCTCTCGGGCGGACAGAAGCAAAAGGTGGCCATCGCCGCCATCCTCGCCATGCGTCCGCGCGTCTTGGTTCTCGACGAGCCCACCGCGGCACTCGACCCCGCCAGCTCCACGCTGGTCTTCGAGACGCTGCGTGAGGCAAACCGCATACTTGGAATCACCATCGTCGTCGTTGAGCAAAAGGTCGCCCTGCTCTCGGAGTACTGCAACCGCGTGCTCGTGCTCAACCATGGCGAAATCGCACTGCAGGGCGAGCCGCACGAGGTCTTCGCACACACCGATGAGCTTCGCACCATTGGCGTCGACTGTCCCCGTGTCACACGCATCTTCAATAGTCTCGAGGCCGATGGTCTGGCAAGCGGCACCCCTTGCTTGGATGTCGACGAAGCCGAGTGTCTGATTTCGGGTATCGTCGACCCCGCACACGCTGCCATCGAAGCCCAGGCGCCCGCCGGTTCCCCGCATGCACCGTCGTTGCGTCCTCATGCCAAGGATGCCGAACCCGTACTCACCTTCGACCATGTTGAGTTTGCCTATCCCAACGGCGGCGCCGCCGTACACGACCTTAACCTGACCCTCTACCCCGGCGAGCTCGTGGGCATCGTCGGTCAGAACGGTGCCGGCAAGACCACGCTCACCAAGCTGCTCACGGGCCTGCTCAAGCCCGCCTCGGGCAGCGTGCGCGTCACGGGACTGGATACTGCAACCGTTCCCACGAGCCACATTGCCCGCGAGGTCGCGACCCTCTTCCAAAACCCCGACCGCCAGATCTGCAAGGATACCGTGCTCGACGAGGTTGCCTTTGGCTTGGAGCTCGCCGGTATCGACCGCGCCGAAGCCCTGCGCCGTGCCCAGCTCGTCATCGACCGCTTTGGCCTGCCCGCCGACGAGGCGCCTTTCTCGCTTTCGCGCGGCCAGCGACAAATGGTGGCGCTCGCCTCCGTCGTAGTAGTTGAACCCAAAATCGTAGTGCTCGAC
>JAIHTM010000304.1 GCA_022713905.1 Collinsella sp. | reverse complement strand
AGGTAATGGTCCACCGCGGCCCGTTTCTGCCCGTCCGTGTACCGCCTGTAGCGTTCCCCGCGCCCGGAGGGAACGCCGGTGCGCTCCTCCTCGAGCCGGCCCGCGTACCACGACGGCAACACGCCCTTGCCGGGATGGCCGAGCTCGCGGATCACGTCGGCGGCGCAGCGTTCGTATTTGATGTACAGGTCCACGGCCCTGTCGCGCTGCTCCCTGCTGTACTTCGCCATGAGGGGGTTCTCCTCCCGGTCAGGGAGTCCAAGAAAACGTCACCACCTCGCGCCGAACACGTCTATTTGACCATAAACACAAGAGTTTTGTTAGTTAAGTTTACAATAAAGGCATGAAGGTATACACTATTTATCAATCATCGCACACCACAGTGGTGATTTTCTTACGAAGGAGTAAAAGTTATGGTATCGCACAACAAGCGCATCGTGGCGATTCTCGCCGCGGTCGCGGCAATGGGAATGGGTCTGGCCGGTTGCGGCAGTGGCACTGCCGGTGACGCGAAGGCCTCCGGCGATGGTGGTGTGGTCAACATCACTTACATGCACCGTCTTCCGGATTCCGCAGGAATGACTTTGGTCAATGACATCGTGGCCAGGTGGAACAAGGAGCATCCGAACATTCAGGTCAAGGCCACCAAGTTCGATGGCAATGCCTCCGACATGATCAAGAAACTCGAGACAGACACCAAAGCTGGAGTGGCACCGGATTTGGCACAGGTGAGTTATGCAGAGCTACCTGAAATCTATTCTAAAGATATGGTTCAGGATGTGAGCAAAGAAGCTGCAAAGTATGAGGATAAATTTGTTCCTGGACCTTTTTCTCTTATGCAAGTTGCTGGCAAGACCTACGGCTTGCCGCAGGACACCGGTCCGTTGACCTACTTCTACAACAAGGCCGAGTTCGACAAGCTGGGCCTCACCGTGCCGAAGACCGCTGACGAGCTCATCGAAAGCGCCAAGAAGGCTGCGGCCCAGGGCAAGTACATCATGTCCTTCCAGCCTGATGCGGCCGGTGCCTTAGTCAGCTTAGCAGGAGGTGCGGGTCCCTGGTATAAGGTTAATGGCAATTCTTGGAATGTCGATGCGTGGACAAAAGGATCACAAGCGGTTGCTGGCGTGTATCAACAGTTGATTGATGCCAAGGCCACGGCAACGGTTCCTCGGTGGAATCCGTCCTTTGATGAATTACTCCAGAACGGCACTTTGATCGGTACCGTGGCCGCCGCTTGGGAGGCCCCGTTGTTCATCGAATCCTCCGGTGGCACCGGTGCCGGGGATTGGCGTATCACACAACTTGGAGATTGGTTCGGTGCCAAAGATGAGATTGGTCCTGGCCAAGGTTCCGGCGTGGCAGTGCTCAAGGGCTCCAAGCACCCGGCTGAGGCCATGGAGTTCCTTGCATGGTTTAACACACAGTCGGAGGATCTCACCAGTCAGGGTCTAGTTTCGCCCGCTTCGGGGAAAATAGCTAATACACCGCAGAAGTGGGCCGACTTCTTCGGTGGAGAAGATCTAATGAAAGAATTTGCAAAGGCCAACGAACGCATGTCAACTGACTTTGCCTATATCCCGGGCTTCTCTGCCGTTGATAACGCGATGCAGGAACAAGCTTCGAAGGCCGCGGACGGTTCCGCCAAGGTCTCCGACATCTTCGATGCCGCACAGAAGACTTCGGTCGAAACACTGAAGAACCTCGGTCTGTCCGTCAAGGAGTGATTCCACTGGGTCTTGCGTGAGGTCGTCGGTACTCACGGCTCGCCTCACGCAGGGCTTCCGATGACTCGCATCATCAATATGAAAGGCCGGAACCACAATCCGGCCTTTCATATTGCCCACGGGTATTCCGCGGGTAATGTGACCTTTGAACAATGTACGTTGTTCCTTTGAAAAGACAGGGGTAGGGGGCTGCGGACGTTTTCTTGGAGATGATCATGCAGCCGTTCCTTGGCTGTGTCTGCATTGTACCGGTCTCATCCAACCGAGCGACCGTTTGATGCGCTCGTGGTCGTGCCAGCGGATGCAGTCGCCGACAAGGGCAAGCACCTCATCGCGGGTACGCTCCTCCCAATGCCCGGGATAGACGGATTCCGTCTTCATTCGACCGAAGAACCCCTCCGCGGCGGCGTTGTCCGGCGGACGGCCCTTCGCGCCCGTCGACCGCGTCGGGCCGTACCGGTTCGATCGCCTTCGTTCTTGTCTCCAGTGGGATGATGGGTCTGACCATACGACCGGCATACCGGGGATCCTTCGCCGGCCTGCGTTCCAGGTACTGCCTGGTCGGATAGCCCAGGCGCCTCACCACCCGGGCCGTGGTCATCGGCGTGGAGAAGTACAGCTCCACCGCGCGCTGTCGTTCCTCGGGACCGGACATACGATAATCCTTTCGTTCAGTCTCCAAGAAGCGGCTTCGCGGGCGTCCCCATGGGCGGGTTCATCAGCATGCTGGATGACTACATGGTCCGGTACCGGGACAAGAGGATCAAGACGGAATCCGGGCACGGGCATCATGGACCGGCGCGGGATGCCGAGTCTTGCGGCATGATCGGTGGTGATGGAATCAACGGCGAGTCCAACAAAACAGCACCAGCCCCAAAACACCATAAAAGTTCCTACAGGCCACAACATCCTTTCACTAGTTATCTAGACAATCCCGCTGGACCCCACCGGCAAGGGACGGATACGATGGAGCGCGCGCTGGAAGCCCGCGCTCAACGCCTTTGCCATCACCTTCGCCGACCGCTGGCCAAGCGAGGGAACACAACAATGAAAACGCCAGTTACACACTTAACGAGACA
>JAIHTM010000303.1 GCA_022713905.1 Collinsella sp. | reverse complement strand
GGGCGTCTTTATCGCTCGCCGCCGTAATCCGCGGCATCGCCGAGTTCCTGCCTTGTGCGAACGTGCGCGGCGTCGTGCTGAACAAGACGAGCGCCGCTGCCTGCGCCTACGCGGCGCCTGCGATCGAGAAGCACACGGGCGTCGCGGTTTTGGGTAATATCCCCGCCGACGAGGCGTTCTCGCTCGAAAGCCGGCATCTGGGACTTGTGACCGCCGACGAAGTCGAGCAACTCTTCGCGCGCATCGACAAGATGGCCGAGCTGGTGGAAAAGAGCGTCGACGTCGACCGCTTGCTCGAAATAGCGGCGACGGCACCCGATATCCGCGAGGAACCTTACCGGTTGGAGCCGATCGCGGGAGCGCGGCCCATCGTCGCCGTCGCGCGTGACGAGGCGTTCTCGTTCTACTACGAGGAGAACCTGCGCGCGCTCGAGGACCTGGGTTGCGAGCTGGCCTTTTTCAGCCCCCTGTGTGATAGCGAGTTGCCCTGGGGGACAAGCGCCCTCTATCTGGGAGGCGGCTACCCGGAGCTCCATGCGCGGCAGCTCTCCGAGAACGCGCCGATGCGCGAGGCGGTGCGGCGCGCGGTGGAATCCGGCATGCCGACGGTTGCCGAATGCGGTGGGTTTCTGTACCTTCAGCGCGAAATCGCCGATAGCGAGGGGCGACGCTGGCCTGTTGCTGGCGCCCTTGAGGGCGCAAGCGAGAACGGGGGAAGGCTGTCCCGTTTCGGGTACGTGGAGCTCGCTTCCCAACGCGACGGTCTCTACGGGCCGCGCGGCACACGCATCCGCGCGCACGAGTTCCACTACTGGCAGTCCACCTGCCCGGGCGGCGACTTCTGGGCGCAGAAGCCTCGGCGCGACAAGGGCTGGCCGTGCATGACGACCACCCCGTCCCTGGTGGCGGGCTTCCCGCATGTGTACTATCCTACGAACCCCGACGTTGCGCGCGCGTTCGTGTCTGCCGCGGCGTCGTTTGCAGAGAGGAGACGGCATGGCTGAAGCAACCGAAACCGCGCTTGCCTGCATCCGCGAGGAAGTCGAGCGCGCGTTCTCGTCGGCGCCGGGTGCCGTGCTCGAAGCCGCGCTCTCCCGGATCGCGCCCGCAGACGAGTGCGCCCGCGTCGCCGCGTACGCCGCGTGGGACTCCATCGCGCACCCCTTGGGGGGATTGGGCGACTTTGAAGACGCCGTCGCGTGTATCGCCGCAGCTCAGGGGAGCGCCGAGGTGGCCGAGTTCCCCCGTGCGCTCGCGGTATTCTTCTCCGACAACGGGGTCGTTGCCGAAGGCGTGTCGCAAAGCGGGCAAGACGTGACGCGAGCCGTCGCGCGCAACATGTGCGAGGGGGCCACGAGCGCCTGCCGCATGGCGGCGTTCGCGGGTGCCGAGGTCGTGCCCATCGACGTGGGTATGGCCCGGGGCATAGAAGACGCGCGCATGGTGCGCGCGAACGTGCGGCGGGGGAGCGGCAACATCGCGCATGGCCCCGCTATGTCTCGTGATGGGGCCGTGCGCGCGATCGAGGTCGGAATCGCCGTCGCGTGCGGGCTTGCCCGCGCCGGCGTGCGCCTTCTCGCCGCGGGCGAGATGGGCATCGGCAATACGACCACCTCGGCGGCGGTGGCCGCAGTGCTCATCCGGGCGGACGCGCGGAGCCTCGTCGGGCGCGGCGCGGGGCTCTCGGACGCCTCGCTCGCGCGCAAGCGCGACGTGGTCGAGCGCGCTATCGACGCGAACTCGCCCGATCCCGCCGACCCGATCGACGTGCTCTCGAAGGTGGGCGGCTTCGACATCGCGGCGATGTGCGGCTTCTACCTGGGGGCCGCGGTCTCGAAGGCGCCGGCGCTCCTCGACGGGGTCATATCCTGTACGGCGGCCCTGTGCGCGGCGCGCCTGTGCCCCAACGCCTTGGGCTACCTCGTGGGCACCCACGCATCAAGCGAGCCCGCAAGCCAGGAGCTCCTTCGCGAGCTCGGCATAAAGGCACCCCTCGACGCAGGCATGCATTTGGGCGAGGGCGCGGGCGCCATGGCGTATCTGCCCCTTCTGGATTCGGCGCTGCGCGTGTACCGGGATGGGAAGACGTTCACGGCGACTGGCATGGCTGCTTACGAGCATTTCGAGGCTGGGAAATGACGGTGACGTTCGTTATCGGCGCCGCCGCGAGCGGCAAGAGCGCCTATGCCGAGTCCCTGTGTCTCGGGCACGACGGCCCCCGCGTGTACCTGGCAACGATGGAGCCCTTCGGGGAAGAGGGCACCCGCCGCATCGCGCGCCATCGGGCGATGCGCGAGGGCGAGGGGTTTTCCACCCTCGAGCGCACGCGTGACGTGGGCGCCGCAGTGCCCGGGCTTCCGTGCGGCTGCACGCTTCTTTTGGAGGACGTGGGCAACCTGGTTGCGAACGAGCTCTTCGCGGAAGGCGGCTTGTCCCCACGTGACCCCGACGCTGCGGCGCGCGAGGTGCTCGGAGGCATCGAACGGCTCGCTCAGGCCGCTGCGTATACGGTGGTGGTCTCCGTCGACGTGTTCGCCGATGGGATGCGCTACGATGAGGGGACCGAGGCATGGAGGCGCGCGCTCGCGCGCGTGAATGCGGGCGTGGCGGCGCTGGCCGACCGCGCAGTCGAAGTGGTATGCGGGATTCCCGTGTGGATGAAAGGCGAAGGACCTACAAGGTGAAGATAGCAGAGGCAATCGGCGCGGCGTTCGGAACGTTCTCGCGCATCCCCGTCCCGAAATCGGCCTGGACCGATTTCGGGTCAACCCATGCGCTTGCCGCGTTTCCCCTGGTGGGCCTTGCGGAAGGC
>JAIHTM010000302.1 GCA_022713905.1 Collinsella sp. | reverse complement strand
GAACATGCGCTCATATAATCGGAAGTAAATTATATGAGCGCATGTTCATATGAAAGGATATTGCAATGAGCATCCGCGTTGATGAAACGAAACCCGACATCGAGGCCACCGAACCCGCGATCCCCACCACCTGCTCGCCCGAGGACCTTCCCGACGAGGAGCTTCTCTACGACCTCGCCGACCTGTTCAAGGTCTTCAGCGACACCACGCGCATCAAGATCCTCTATGCCCTCATGGGCCGCGAGCTCTGCGTGGCAGACATCGCCGAAGCGACCGAAACCTCGCAGTCCGCGGTGTCGCACCAGCTGCGCACACTCAAGCAGTCGCACCTGGTTAAATTCCGGCGCGACGGGCGCAACATCCTATACTCGCTCGCCGACGATCACGTCTACACCATGCTCAACCAGGGCATGAGCCATATCTGCGAATAGCAACCAACCACGGTACCAGCGCGGCCTGCACCCAAGCCGCAAAAACAGGGAAAGGAACCCACCATGAAAAAGCAGTTTAAACTCGACGAGATCGACTGCGCCAACTGTGCGCGTGAGCTTCAGGACGAGCTGGCCAAGCTCGATGGCGTCAAGTCCGTTTCGGTCAACTTTATGACCCAGAAGTTGACGCTCGAAGCCGACGACGCCGAGTTCGATGAGGTCCTCGATCGCGTCGTGGAGTTTACCGCCGACGCCGAGCCGGACTGCGAGATCATTCTCTAGCCCAGGTTTACGCTGACCCACAAGGCCGCGCTTGCTGCGGCCTTTGCTCGCGAAATTATATGAGCGAGTGTTCATACATTCAAATGGGAGGTTTGAATCATGGCGGCTGCCGATCCCAAAATGAAAAAGAAGAAGCGCAAGAAGAAAGAGTCCCTTGAGCATAAGCGCAACCGTATCCTGGTAGCGCTAGGCATTTTTTCGGTGGTGTACGCCCTAGACGAGCTCGGTACCCTTACCGCCACATTCGGCACCCCGGGTGACGTCTACGCCAGCTTCGTGCTGTTCCTGGTGCCGTTCCTAATTGCCGGCTACGACGTACTCCAGAAGGCGTTCAGCAACATCCGCCGCGGCAAGGCGTTCGACGAGAGCTTCCTCATGGCCGTCGCGACCATCGGCGCGTTTGCCATGGTGCTCTTCCCCGACACCGACCCGCACATGGCCGAAGGTGCCGCCGTCATGCTGTTCTACCAGGTCGGCGAACTGTTCCAGGCATACGCCGTGGGCAAGAGCCGTAAATCGATCAGCGCCATGATGGACATCGCACCCGACTACGCCAACGTCGAGCAACCCGACGGCACACTCGAACAGGTCTTCCCCGATGACATCGCGGTCGGCACCGTGATCGTGGTCAAGCCGGGCGAGCGCGTGCCTATCGACGGCGTCATCGT
This sequence comes from Collinsella sp., assembly GCA_022713905.1. Taxonomy (GTDB): domain Bacteria; phylum Actinomycetota; class Coriobacteriia; order Coriobacteriales; family Coriobacteriaceae; genus Collinsella. The sequence goes on along the minus strand of JAIHTM010000302.1, from coordinate 1,460 downwards.
CGAGGGCGAAACCCAGCTCGACACCGCCGCGCTCACGGGCGAATCAGTCCCCCGCCCCGCCAAGTCCGGCGACGACATCATCAGCGGCTGCATCAACATGACGGGCCTCATCCACGTACGCACCACCAAGCCCTTTGGCGAGTCCACCGTCGCACGCGTCCTGGAGCTCGTGGAAAATGCCAGCGAAAAGAAGGCGCGCACTGAGAACTTCATCACGCGCTTTGCTCGCGTCTACACCCCCGCTGTCACCGGCGCGGCCGCGGTGCTCGCGCTCGGCGGCGGCCTGGTCACCGGCGCCTGGTCTGATTGGATTCTGCGAGGCCTGACCTTCCTGGTCGTCAGCTGCCCGTGCGCGCTCGTGATCAGCGTGCCGCTGAGCTTCTTTGGCGGCATCGGCGGCGCGTCCAAGCTGGGCGTTCTCATCAAGGGTTCTAACTACCTCGAGACGCTCGCCGACGTGGACACCGTCGTCTTCGACAAAACTGGCACCCTCACCAACGGCACGTTCTCGGTCGTTGCGGTGCACCCCGAGGCCGGCTATACCGAGCAGTCGTTGCTCGAAGTCGCCGCCCTTGCCGAGTCGTTCTCCGATCACCCTATCGCACAGTCGGTGCGTGCCGCCTTCCAGGGCGAGCTTGACCCCACGCGCGTAACGGATTCCACTAATGACGCGGGCCACGGCGTGACGACGACCATCGACGGCAAGCATGTCGTCGTCGGCAACGCCAAGATGCTCGCCGCGGCCGGCGTTGAAGCACCGGACTGTGATGTTGTCGGCACGATCCTCCATGTGCTCGTTGACGGCGTGTACGCCGGCCACATCGTGATTGCAGACACCGTTAAGGCCGATGCCGAGCAGACGATCAGCGACCTGCACGCCGCCGGCGTCAAGCGCACCGTCATGCTCACGGGCGACCGCGAGGAGGTTGCGGCGTCTGTGGCCAAGCAACTCAGTCTCGACGAGTTCCACGCGCAGCTGCTGCCGGGCGATAAGGTCGAGCGTGTTGAGGCGTTGCTCGCGGCCGAAAGCGGCAAGGGCAAGCTCGCCTTTGTCGGCGACGGTATCAACGACGCGCCCGTGCTTACGCGCGCCGATGTTGGCATTGCCATGGGCGCTATGGGTTCCGACGCCGCGATTGAGGCCGCCGACGTGGTGCTCATGGACGACAAGCCGTCCAACATTTCCCGCGCGATCCGCGTGGCGCGCAAGACCATGGCGATTGTTTGGCAGAATATCATCTTTGCGCTGGGGATTAAGCTGCTGATCCTTGTGCTGGCAGCGCTCGGCATTGCCAATATGTGGCTTGCTGTCTTTGGCGACGTGGGCGTGGCGATCATCGCCATCCTGAACGCCATGCGCGCGATGGGTGTCAAGAACCTGTAGCGCCTGTGGTCCCTCCGGCCGGGACCGGGCTTGGTTTTGAAAACGTCCTCGACCAATGAAACGCCCCCGTTCTGCT
>JAIHTM010000301.1 GCA_022713905.1 Collinsella sp. | reverse complement strand
GATCAGAATGACGATGTCGGTCACCTTGGCACCACGGGCACGCATAGCCGTAAAGGTGGCGTGACCCGGGGTATCGATAAAGGTGATCTTGCGGTCGTTGATCATGACCTGCGAAGCGCCGATGGCCTGCGTAATGCCGCCCGCCTCGCCGGCAGCGACGCCGGTGTGACGGATGGCGTCGAGCAGCGACGTCTTGCCGTGGTCGACGTGGCCCATGACGGTGACGACCGGGGCGCGCGGCTTAAGGTCGGCGGGATCGTCGTAGAACGAGAAGGTGTTCTCCTCCTCGGGGGTGATGATCTTGATCTGACGGCCCAGGTCGTCGGCAACGAGCTCGACGAGGTCGTCGGACATGGACTGCGTCATGGTAAGCGGCGTGCCCAGCAGGAACAGGCGCTTGATGATGTCGTTGGCCGGAACGTCGAGCGCCTCGGCGAGCTCTTGGACGGTAACGCCCTGGGAGACCTTGATGGCGTCGAGGTCCTCGGGGTTCACGCCCTGGGCCAGCGCCTCCTCTATCTTGCGCTCCTCCTGAGCCTTGGCAGCCTCGCGCTCGCGCTTCTCCTTGCGCTTCTTGCGGCGACCGGTGGACTCGCGAGAGGCCTCCTCGACGGCGGCACGAGCCTCCTCGAGCACCTTCTCGCGGCTGTACTCCTCGGCCTCGCGAGCCATGCGGCTGTAGTGGTCCTCTTCGTTGTTGTGACCGCCCTTGCGCTTCTTGCCCTTGCCCTGCTTGTCGGGGTTGGGGAAGTCCATGCCGGCAGCGACGTTGTTGCTGGCGTTGGTGCGATGGCTGTGCGGACGGCTCTCGGAGGCGTTGCGCTCGGAGTTGTTGTCTGAGGCGTTGCGATCGTTACGACGGCCACCGCGGCGGTCGTTGTTGCCGCCACGACGGTTACCGCGCTCGGCGGCGCGCTCGGCCTTGGCCTTGTCTTCGGCGTCCTTCTTCTCCTTGAGCACGGTCTCCTGTGCGGCGATCTGGTCGAGCAGCGAACGGAAACGCGAACCGGAGTCGGAAGCGGGAACGGCGCGGCGCTGGGCCTCGCGGGCAGCCTCCTCCTTCTCGCGGGCAAGGCGCTCCTGCTCGGCCTTCTTCTTGGCCTCGGCCTCGGCGCGGGCAGCCTCCTCGGCAGCCTGGGCTGCGGCAAACTGGCGACGCTCCTCCTCGCGGGCCTTCTCGGCGGCGATGCGCTCGCGCTCGGCCTCGGCGGCGCGAGCGGCCTCCTCGGCGGCAGCTGCCTGCTCCTCGGCCTGCTTGGCGGCCTCGACTTCCTGGGCGCGGGCCTCGATCACCGAGGCGAGCTGCTTGCGGACCATGGCGACATAAGCGTCCTCCAAGGTGGAGGAAGCGGACTTAGCGGGAATCTTCATATCGGCGAGATGACCCATCAGTTCCTTGGAGGTCATGCCGAACTCTTTGGCCAGGGTGGACACACGGACTTTTGCCATATGACTTCACCTACCCTTTCTGGCACCTTGGGTGCCTAGAGACTGAACGAGCGTGGGAGACGCGCCGGGACCCGCCCGACGCGACCGCGCGCTAGATCAGGTCCTCCGCATCATCGAAGGCGTCGGTGTCGTGGACACCGCAGAAACGGGAGCCGGGACGAGCCTGGTTGCGGCACTGGATGCCGTCCTCGGACACGAACTCGCAGCGGCGGACGTCCTCGTCCTCCTCGTCACCGATCAGGTCGGCGGCGGGCTCCTCGTGAACGGGAACGTTCTTGAGGATGTCGGCGGCAAGGGTCTCGGACTTGATGTCGATGTGCCAGCCGGTCAGGCGCGCGGCGAGGCGGGCGTTCTGGCCCTCCTTGCCGATGGCGAGGGACAGCTGGTCGTCGGGCACGATGACACCGGCGTAAGCCTTCTCCTCGTCGATGAGGACGCGGGTGACCTTGGCAGGCGAAAGGGCGTTGGCAACGTAGACGGCAGGATCGGCATCCCACAGGATGACGTCGACGCGCTCGCCACGGAGCTCGCCCACGACAGCGCGAACACGGCTGCCCTTGGGGCCGACGCAGGCGCCCACGGGATCCAGACGGTCGTCGAGCGAGTGGACGGCGACCTTGGAGCGCTGGCCGGGCTCGCGGGCGATCGACTTGATCTGGACGGTGCCCTCATAGATCTCGGGCACCTCCTGCTCAAACAGACGACGCATGAGCTCGGGGTGGGTACGGGAGATGACAATCGGCGGACGGCTGTGCTCGCCACGAACCGGCTGCAGGTTGGAGTTGGGGTCGCGAACGTCGATGATCACGGCCTTGATGTGCTGGTTGTGCAGGTAGCGCTCGCCCATCGGACGCTCGTTGCGCTCGTTCTCGTAACGACGCTGATCGAAGTGCGGCAGCTCGGCCTCGACGCCCTCGCGAATCTTGACGATCGTGAAGTCGGGCGTGGACTGCAGCACGGTACCGCTGATGAGGTCACCGATGCGGCCGGAGAACTCCTCGTAGATCTGCTCGCGGGCGGAGTTGCGCACGATGGCGTTGATCTCGGCCTTGGCGTGCTGGGCGGCGATGCGGCTCGTGTTCTTGGGGGTAACGTCGATCTCCTCGAACTCGGTGAAGTTGCCCTCCTCGTCCATGGAATCGTCAATCGGCTCCAGACGGTAGACGTAGATCTTGCCGGTGGTGCGGTCGATGGTCACCTTGGCGCCCCACTCAAGATGCAGGATCTCGGCATAGCTCTTGGCGAGCGACTGCTCCAGGCGGTCGATCAGGTAGAGCTGGTCGATGTGCTTCTCCTGGCAAAGCTCCATCAGGGCGGACATCATGTCGGATGCTGCCATCTTACTTTCCTTCCTTCGCGGGCTTGAAGTCGTAGGTGGGCTTCAACTTGCACTTTTTAACATCAGAGAA
>JAIHTM010000300.1 GCA_022713905.1 Collinsella sp. | reverse complement strand
GATCAGGCGGACCACATTGCTGTTTTCCTCCTGCTCCGCCACGGCCTCCCCCTTGTGGAAGATGAAGCGCACCAGCCGCCCGTTCTCCTCCATCTCGTGGCGCAGTCCCTCCGCATCATAGCGGTTTACCTGCACATTGCCGTCAAAGGTCTCCACCTTCACCGTCCGGTTGAAGGCGTCGTAGCTGTACCGCGCCTTGTCATCCCGAAGCAGGTTGCCGGCGTTGTCGTACTGGAAGGGCGTGGTCACGCCGCCCCGGGTCAGGGCCATCAGGCGGTTGCGGGGGTCGTACTGGTACAATTCCTCCTCGCCGCCCACCAGACGCCGGGCGCGGTTGCCCGCCTTGTCGTAGAACAGCTCCTCGGAATACGCCGGGTAGTCCACCCGCTGGAGCTGATTGAGGGCATCGTACTGGTACAGGGTGGTCCCGTCCAGGGCCTGCTTCCGGATGCGGTTGCCGTTGCCATCATAGGCATAGCCGGTCTGGGAGAGCAGGGTCTCCCCAGAGCGGACGGTGAGGCCCGTCAGGTTTTTGTCCAGGTCGTAGGCGTATTCCTGCCGGATGGGGCCGTGGGCCACGGCCCTGGGCGTGCCGTCCGGGTTGTAGGTGTAGACCGCCAGCTCCTGCCCGTCATCGGTGAGGCGCAGAAGCTGCCCCATGGGGTCATAGTCGAAGCCGGTCAGCTTGCCCGTGACGTCGATCTGCCGTACCTTGTTTCCGTTCTTGTCATACTCCAGTGCCAGAAGGGTCCGCCCGCTGGCGCTCTTGCGGATCATGCGGCCCATCTCGTCATACTCATAGGCGTACCGCATCCCGGCGGAAATGGCGCACTTGAGTAAGCCCTCCGGGGTGTATTCGTAAAAATCACCCTGAGCGCCGTCTTTTTCCTTTTTGAACAGGGGAGCACCATAGAGGTTGTACCCCAGCTCCACCGTCACGCCGTTGCGGTCCGTCCTTCGGATGAGCCGCCCCTGGCCGTCGTAGTGATAGGTTTCCCGCTCCCCGGTGGGGTCCACGATGGCCGAGATCCCATGCGGTTGTACTCATACTGGGTGGTGTGGCCCTCGCCGTCGGTGGAGGACACCATATCCCCCGCGAAGTTGTAGGCATACCGCTCCGTCGAACCGTCCGCCTTCACCACACCGGTGATGCGGCCCCACTCGTCCAGCAGGTACTTTGTCTCGCTGCCGTTCCCGTCCACGATGCCGGTGATGCGGCCCCGGGCGTCGTACTCCAGCTCCTGGCTGGCTCCGCCCATGCTCACGATCCGCCGCTGAGCACCGGCCAGGTCGTATTCGTACTTCACACCGCTGCCCACGCCGTCCAGGCGCTGGAGCAGCCTACCATCTGCATCGTAGGTATTGCTCTGGAGCACGTGGCCGTCCGGGCTGAGCACCGTGAGCACCCGGCCCTGGGCGTCATAGGTGAACTGGAAGCCGTCGCCACTGTCCGTCTGAGCATCATACTCATTGGGGCTGATCAGCCGCACCACCTGGCCGTTGCGGTCATAGACCGTGCGCTGCACGCCACCGTCCCGCTCGATGCGCCGGATCTCCCGGTTGAGCAGGTCGTAGGCAATGCGGGTCTTGCGCCCCTGGTTGTCCGTGATCTCGGTCAGATTGCCTGCCGCATCGTAACCGAACTGCGTCCGGTTGTCGATCCCGCTGCGCTCCTCCCGGTGTGTCTCCGCAATCAGGCGGTTGGCCGCGTCGTACTCCCGCAGGATCTCCCCGCCGGCGGGAAGATGGATACGGGTGATGTTTCCATTCCGGTCGTATTCATACCGAGTGCTGGCAAACTGGCTCCCGCATCCCTCCTGGTCCGCGCTCTGTTCCACCTCGATCAGCCGTCCCGCCGGATCATAGTGGTAGTCTACCCGCTGGGTCAGCCCCTCGCTGAGCAGCCGAGTCTCCCGGGTGCGCCGGTTCAGGCTGTCATACTCATAGCGTACCACAGCGCCCAGACCATCGCTCACTCGCACCAGCCGGTTTTGCTTGTCATACCCAAAGGTCAACGTGTGGATGCTGCCTCTGGCACCCTCCCCGTCCTGGAAGGACAGGAAGCGCTTCTCCTCCGTCCGGTTGCCGTTGGTATCGTAGACATACTGGGTCAGCCGGTACTGGACAGACCCATCCCCCGCCCTGGACACCGGCTCCCGCTTCTCCAGCAGCCATCCCGCCCGGTTGTAGGCATACAATGTCCCGATCCGGGCCTCGTCGGTTTCTCCGGACAAATAGCCCTCTGCGGAGATCTCTTTGACCACCAAGCCCCGCAGGTCGTAGACATACCGTTTCTCCACGACCCCGTCCGGGCTGACGACTTCCTTCAGGCGGCCCGCCGCGTCGTAGTGGTAGACATAGCCCAGGCCGTCATCCGCTTCAGCGTCATACTGTTCTGGCTCGATGACCTTCACCAGATTGCCCATAGCGTCATATTTCAGCCGCCGGATGCCGCCGTCCGGGTAGATGACCTTGATCCGCCGGTCGTCGGTGTCGTACTCGTACCGGATGCCCTGACCGCTCCTGGTGGCCGGATCATAGGTGTTTGGGTTGACCTCCATAGCCAGGCGCCCCGCAGTATCATAGGGAGTGGCAAACACATTCCCCAGCGGGTCGGTGGAGCTGACACGGTGATCCATGGCGTCATACTCATAGCGGTAGCAGGACCCATCCCCCGTCTTTTCATCGTACTGGTTGGGCAGTACCTTGGCGATCAGATTACTCAGGAGGTCATAGCGGTAACGGGTGGTGTTGCCCAGGGGATCGATCTCCAGCGCCCTGGCCCCCAGCTTGGTATAGCCGAATTGGACCTCGCCGGCGTCGCTCTGGATGGCCATACACTGCTCAATCTTGTTATAGC
>JAIHTM010000299.1 GCA_022713905.1 Collinsella sp. | reverse complement strand
GAAAATGGTACCGATTTTGACCAAAGAGCAAAGGCAAGAGAACCTTGCCAAGGGAATGCAGGTTAGGCATCGCCGCGCCGAGTACCGCGAGCAGTTGAAGAAGGGCGCTTTGCCGCTTGAGAAGTTCTTCGAGCTTGCAGACGAAGGCGATCAGGCGGCGGCTGGCATGCGCGTCAAGCAAATGATTACGGCGTTGCCTGGATACGCCGAGAACCGCGCCGACGCGCTCATGAAGAAGCTGCGCATCGTAAGCGGTCGCAAGGTGAAGGGCTTGGGCAAGAACCAGCGTGCAAACCTGCTGTCTACCCTGGTGAGGTGGTAGGCATGGTGAAACGTGATGATGGCCGCACGAGCATCAACCGCATCGCTCTGTTCACGACCGTCGCTGCTGTGCTGCTCGCAGTGGTTCTGATGTTCTGCTTCTTCTGCTTGGTCGAGTCGTTCACCCTACTGTTCACGCACGGCACGTTCACTTTGGTTTTGCCTGCGATTGCGACGGCCATCACGGTCTTCGCCTTCTTGGCGCTGGCAATCGTCGGATGTGGTGCCCGATGAGCGCCGAGAGCCTTAACACCTGCACGCTGAGCGGGAACATCGGCAACGATGCCGAGGTGAGATACACGGCTGGCGGAATGGCAATCACGTCGTTCTCGCTGGCTGTCAACCACAGGCGCAAGCAGCAAGACGGCAGCTATGCGGACGAAACCAGCTGGGTCGATTGCACAATGTTCGGCAAGCGCGGCGAATCGCTGCAAGCCAGTGGCTACCTGCAAAAAGGCGCAAAGCTGGCCGTCGTCGGACACCTGCGCATGAGCACATGGGAAGCCGACGGACAACGCCGCCGCAAGCTAGAGGTCATCGTCGACAACATCATCGGCATGACCAACTACAGACAACCGCAGCAGCCGCAAGCCCAACAGCCCTACCAGGCTCAACCGCAACAGTCGTACACGTCTGACGTTTACGACGAAGACATTCCGTTTTAGGGGGTAGATATGCAAGGACGAAAACTGAACGTGAAGCTGTCAGACGGCGCAGAGCTGCCGCGTTACGCTCATGACGGTGATGCGGGCTTTGACCTGTGCATCACCGAGGATTGCAGGCTTGAGCCGAACGCGCGGGCAATCGTCGGTCTCGGATGCGCATTCGAGATTCCGACAGGATGCGTCGGGCTGCTGTTCCCGCGTTCTGGCCTTTCGAGCCTTTACGGCGTCACACTCAGCCACAGCGTCGGGGTCATCGACAGCGGCTTTCGCGGCGAGGTGTGCGCACCTCTCGTGAACCTCAGCTGCGACACGGTGTATCTGCCGAAGGGTTCTCGCGTGTGCCAGATGGTCGTTGTGCCGTTCGTGCCGTGCGACCTGGTGAAGGTCGACGAGCTCGGCATCACCGATCGCGGCGAAGACGGCTTCGGCTCTACCGGCATCGAGTAGCTGATGCGTCGTGAATGCCAAGGAATACTTTGAGGGCATACGCGACGAAGTGGCGAGCCTTGAGAAGTCAAGAGAGATGCTTGCGCGTCTCAAGGCTCGTGAAGGGGCAAAGGCTCAGAGCTACACGGCTGGCGGTGGCGGCGGCTCGTGCGACCCTATGGATGCGGTTAACGGGCGCATCGACTTCGAGCAACGCTTGGAGCTGCGCATAGTTGAGAGCAACGCCGCCGTTGATGAAGCCTGCGCCGTGCTGTATGGCAACGACAATCACGGCGGCTTGGCAAAGCTCAAGGGCAACCGCTACGCCGATGCTGTATGCATGGGCTACTGTCAAGCAATGCCATGGGCTGACGTTGCCGCCGTTATGCAGTGTTCGCCCAAGTGGTGCCGCGAATTGTGCAATGCCGCGTTCAGGTACATCGACACTGCTGGTGCGGCGTGGCTCAAGGAAAATTGAAAACAGTACTTCCCTTCACTTCCCGCTTTATGCTAAAGTTCGCTACGGTGGATTAGGTAAACGAAAGGGACACGGGCTTCGGCCCGCGTCCCTTTTTTATTGGGAAGGTACGGCGATGGCTAAGGGCTTCTCATACCGCTTCTATCATTCGACTGACTGGGAACAGGCTCGCGAGCAGGCGTTGCAACGCGACGGCTACCTTTGCCAGCACTGCTTGGCTCAGGGCATGGAGACGCCAGCGGTCATGGTTCATCACATCGTGGAGCTGACTCCAGCGAACATCAGCAATCCGAACATCAGCACAAACCTCGACAACCTAGTGAGCCTGTGCGACCTGTGCCACAAGAAGGTGCACGGTTGGGTAAGGCAAGGCAGCACTAGGCAAGGCTTGGCGTTCGATGAGGACGGCAACTTGATTTCGCTGAGCAGCGAACACACAGACTGAGCACAATTCGCAGCTCACAAAACAGAGACAACAAAACAGCAGGTCAGAGCGACGCAGCATCCCCCCATTCGAAAACCAAGGCTACCAGCCTAGGGCACCAACGCCGGGAGATAGATTTATGCGCGCAAAGGTTTTCAGAACGGGGGTGGTCTTGTGGCAAAGCGAAAAGTATGCGAAAGTACCGAGATTTCGCCGAAAGTCGCGAAGAGTCCCCCGAAGCGGAACGGGCAATCGGTGCAATCGCTCTATCAAAACGAGTTGAAACGCTTGCAGCGCTTGACCAAGGACGTCATTCCAGACGACAAGCGCACAGCCATCATGCCGCTCATGTCGAACATCGCGTTTCTGAAAGTGAAACTCGACCAAGCTCGCGTGGAGCTGATGGGCGAAAGCATCTTCACCGAGTACGACAACGGCGGCGGTCAATCGGGCTTGCGCGAGCATCCAGGCTTTTCCGCGTACAACAAGCTGTTCACAACGTTCTCGCGCGGTATCAAGCAGATCACCGATATGATGCCGAGCGGCAGCACCTCAGCCG
>JAIHTM010000298.1 GCA_022713905.1 Collinsella sp. | reverse complement strand
GAATGACCTTGGGCACAATCTCGTCGGCGGCAGTGTTGATCGCAAAGTCGAACTCATTGTCCGTCTCGCCATCGGCCGCCCGGTCCATAAACTGCACCAGACCAATCGAGGTCGGCCCCTTGAGCGAGGCGACGTGCACCTCGACCGGCTCGGCAGCAGCACCGGCGCCGTCCGTGGCAGCCGAGCCCGCGGCGGACCCGGCACCGGCAGCCCCGCCGCCACAGCCCGCGAGCGCAAGCGACAGGGCGCCCGCGGCGAGCGCCGAGGCAAACCCCCGGCGCGACATCTCAACATCAAACGCGCGCATCGCTAGCACGTCCCCTCGTTGGGCATCGACCAGGCGTGATGGTCGGTATGCAGCAGCTTCTCGGCCAGCGGCGAGAGCGGCTCGCCCAAGAACTCGCTATAGCACGCCTGAACATCGGGATTCTCGTGCGAGAAGCGAATCTCGGCGTTCGCATCGAGGCCCCAGAGCACCTGGCCACGCTCGGCAGCCAGCTCGCAACCGTCGTGGATGGGCTGACCGCCACCACCGACGCAACCGCCGGGGCACGCCATGACCTCGACAAAGTCATAGCTCACACGGCCGTCGCGAATTGCGTCGAGCAGGCGGGCGGCATTGCCCAGCCCGTGTGCCACGGCGACGCGCACCTTGGTGCCATCGATATCGGCCACGGCCTCCTTCCAGCCGTCCAGGCCGCGCACATCGGTAAAGAAGTCGGCGTCGGGGTTCTTGCCCGTCACCAGGTAATAGGCCGAGCGCACGGCGGCCTCCATCACGCCGCCCGTGGCGCCAAAGATCACGCCCGCGCCCGTGCCAAAGCCCAGCGGCGTATCGAGCGGCTCCTCAACCAGCGTATCCACGCTCACGTGGTTCGCGCGGATCATGCGCACCATCTCGCGCACCGTCAGCGCAACGTCCACGTCGGGCGTGCCGTCCTCGCCCACCATGCTCGGCAGCGCGCACTCGGCCTTCTTGGCCGTACACGGCATCACGGACACCACAAACAGACGCTCGGGCTCCACGCCCAGCACCTTGGCGTAATAGGTCTTGGCGATGGCGCCGAACATCTGCTGCGGCGACTTGGACGTGGACAGGCTGTCGACAAACTCCGGATAGCGTGCCTTCACAAAGCGCACCCAGCCCGGGCAGCAGCTCGTGAACATGGGCCAGTTGCGGCTGTCGCCCTCGCTCTTGGCGGCCTTACCTAGGCGCTCGAGCAGCTCGGAGCCCTCCTCCATAATAGTGAGGTCGGCCGAGAAATCGGTGTCGAACACGTACTCAAAGCCCACGCGGCGCAGCGCGCAAGCCAAGCGCTCGACGGTAGCCTCCTCGCGCGGAATGCCGAGCTCCTCGCCCCAGGCGCTACGCACGGCCGGCGCAATCTGCACCAGCACGATCTTGTCTGGATCGGCGATGGCGTCGAACACGGTCTCGGTATCGTCGCGCTCGCGCAGGGCGCCCGTCGGGCAATGCGTGATGCACTGACCGCACGCGACGCAATCGGTCTTGCCGATCGGCGCACGCCCGCGGGTGCCCACGGCGGTATGCGTGGCGCGGTTGGTCAGGTCCCAAATCCCTAAGCCCTGCACGCTCTCGCACACCTTGATGCAGCGCATGCATTTGATGCACTTGTCGTTATCGCGGATGATGGGGAAATCGAAGTCCCAGCCCTCGCGCGCCAGATGCTGCTCGTACGGCAGATAGAAGATGCCCAGGTCGTTGGCGATGGTCTGCAGGTTGCAGTTACCGCTGCGCACGCAGCTCGTGCAGCGCGAGTCGTGTTGGGACAGCAGCAGCTGCACGTTGGTGCGACGTGCCTCGCGGGCCTTGGGGCTGTTGGTGTGGACCACCATGCCGTCGAGCACGTAGTTGTTGCAGGCGGCAACCAGCTGATCGCAGCCCTCAACCTCGACCACGCACACGCGGCAACCGCCGATCTCGTTTAGATCGCGCAGGTAGCACAGGGTGGGAATCTGGATGCCGACGGACTTGGCCGCATCCAGGATCGTGGTGTGCTCAGGTACCACGACCTCGCAATTATCGATAGTGAGCTTGACCATGTTGAGTGCTCCGCTTTCGGTGTTGTCGCTGACAGTGGGGTTGTTGAGCTCTACCATTCCAGGTTCCTCCCTCCGCGGAACGCGCCAAAGCCAAAGTGATCGCAACGCAGGCAGCGGCTCGCCTCCTGGCGTGCCTCCTGCTCGGTGAGACCCTGCTCGACCAGATTCCAATTGTGAATGCGCTCGCCGGCCTCGCGCTCGCCCAGCTCGCAGCGGCCGCACTCGTGCTTGCCCTTAAACTGCACGGTCGGCAGCTCCACGTCGAGCTTGATCTTATGGTCGAAGCCCAGGTAGCGATCGATGTTTGCCGAGGCGACGCGGCCGGCATTGATAGCGCGGATAACGGTGGCAGGGCCAGTCTGGCAGTCGCCGCCGCTGAAGAGGCCATCGAAGTTGGGCACAGCGCCGTCCGAATCGGTGATGACGCGGCCCCACTTGCAGGCGATGCCCATGTCCTCAAACGGCTTGGAATCGATGTCCTGGCCAATGGCCACAAACACGCGCTCGCAGGGAATGACGCGCTCGGGCGTGGCTGCGGCACGCGGGGCCGGACGCCCACGGCGAGGCTCGCCGATAATCTGCGGCTGTACGCGCAGGCCGCTCACGCGACCATCTTCGCCCGTCTCGATGGCGAGCGGCGCCGTGAGCTCCAGAACCTCGCAACCCTCGGCCTGGGCGCCGGCGATTTCGGCGTCCTGAGCCGTCATATCGCAGATGCGACGGCGGTAGACGATGCTTACCTTTTCGGCGCCGCAGCGCACGGCAGAGCGCGCCACGTCCATGGCCACGTTGCCGCCGCCGATGACGCACACGCGCTGGC
>JAIHTM010000014.1 GCA_022713905.1 Collinsella sp. | reverse complement strand
CACTAAAACCTACCATTTAGGGACAGGTTTATTTTGGCAGGTTTTATCTGCGGAAACGCCACAACGGCCGCATCGCAATAAGCAACCCGCCGCCATCATACGCAACGCCCCAAAGGGGGCCGGCCTCACCGCAAGCGCGAGGCCGGCCCCCTTTGCCGTTTTACCTGATAAAACCGACCAAAATAAACCTGTCCCTTTTTGGTAGGCCAGACGGGATAAACCGTTTTCCCACCTGCCGAAGAAACACGTAAGTGACATGTCCATGAGGGTATAATTTGTACCGTATGTCTGCACAACGCCTGTGCACGTACGGTTTTATTCGGGCTACCGTCCATTTCCGTGGAGGCACGGTTCGGCAGCCCTAACAAGAGAGGGGTTCTATGTATAAGATCCTGGAGAAGACGCAGTTCTCGGAGAAGGTGTTCAAGTTCCGCATCGAGGCGCCTGCAATCGCCAAACATGCGCACGCTGGACAGTTCCTCATGGTTCGCGCCAACGAGACGGGCGAGCGCGTCCCGTTTACCCTGGCCGGATGGAATGGTGACGAGGGCTGGGTCGAGTTCATCTTCATGGTGATCGGCAAGACCACCGAGATGCTGTCCACCTACGAGGCCGGCGAGTCGCTGCGCGACGTCGTGGGCCCGTTGGGCGTTCCCACCGAGATGGCCGAGGGCCCCTGCGCCGTCATTGGCGGCGGCGTCGGCCTTGCAATTGCCTTCCCGGTCGCCAAGCACCTGGTCGAGACCGGTCACGAGGTGCACGCCATCATGGGCGCCCGCACCAAGGACCTCCTGCTCATGGAGGACCAGTTCCGCGAGCTCCTCGACGAAGACCACATCCACATCACCACCGATGACGGCTCCTACGGCGAGCAGGGCGTTGTCACCGCTCCGCTGGAGCGCCTGCTGCAGGACAAGGCCGTGAGCCAGGTCTTCTGCGTCGGCCCCGTTCCGATGATGAAGTTCTCGACCCTCACCGCCCAGAAGTACGACACCCCCATCACCGCGTCGCTCAACCCCATCATGGTTGACGGCACCGGCATGTGCGGCTGCTGCCGCGTCGAGGTGGGCGGCGTGACCAAGTTCGCTTGCGTCGACGGCCCCGACTTCGATGCCACCCTGGTCGACTGGGATGACCTTCGTGCCCGCCAGGCCGCTTACCGTTCCGAAGAGGGCGAGTCCCTCAAGGCCTATGAGGAAAAGAGCTGCGCATGCCACTAGTTAACGGTCGTTTCGTTGCCGATATGAAGTCGCCCCGCACCCCCGATAACGAGGAGCCGGCTGCCGAGCGCGCCTGCGACTTCCGCCCCGTCGACAAGGGCTTCACCGAGGAGATGGCGCTGGCCGAGGCCGAGCGCTGCCTCAACTGCAAGAAGCCGTTCTGTGTTGAGGGCTGCCCCGTCAACATCAACATTCCCCGCTTTATCGAGCAGATCCGCGCGAAGGACTTCGGCGGCGCTCTCGATACCATCCGCGAGGACTCCATGCTTCCCGCCATCTGCGGCCGCGTCTGCCCGCAGGAGAACCAGTGCGAGGGCAAGTGCATCCGTGGTAAGAAGTCCGAGCCCGTGGCCATCGGCCAGCTCGAGCGCTTCCTGGGTGATCGCCCCGAGCTCGCCTCCACGCCCAAGATGGCCCCCAAGAACGGCAAGAAGGTCGCCGTCGTCGGCTCCGGCCCGTCCGGCATCACCTGCGCCGGCGAGCTCGCACGTAACGGCTTTGACGTTACCGTCTTCGAGGCCTTCTTCACCGGCGGCGGCGTGCTGGTCTACGGCATCCCCGAGTTCCGTCTGCCCAAGGCGGTCGTCAAGCGCGAGATTGACGGCCTGGAGGACATGGGCGTCAAGTTTGAGTACAACTCCGTCGTGGGCAACATGGCCACGGCCGAGGAGCTGTTCGAGCAGGGCTTCGACGCCATCTACGTGGCGACCGGCGCTGGCCTGCCCAAGTTCCTCAACGTCCCCGGCGAGAACCTGCCCAACGTCTTCTTCGCGAACGAGTACCTCACCCGCGTGAACCTGATGAAGGCCAACAAGTTCCCCGAGTACGACACCCCCACCAAGCACGGCAAGAACGTCGTCGTCTTTGGCGGCGGCAACGTGGCTATGGACGCCGTCCGTACTGCCAAGCGCCTGGGCGCCGAGCATGCCATCATCGCCTACCGTCGTACCGAGGACGAGATGCCCTGCCGTCGCGCCGAGCTGCACCATGCTAAGGCCGAAGGCGTCGAGGTTCTGCCGCTCGTCTCCCCGCTCGAGTTTGTCGCTGGCGAGGACGGCTCCGTGTGCGCCGTCAAGGTCCAGAAGATGGAACTCGGCGAGCCCGACGAGTCCGGCCGTCGTCGCCCGGTGCCCATCGAGGGCGCCATCGAGGAGATCCCCTGCGACGTCGCTATTTCGGCTATCGGCACCAACGCCAACCCCTTCGCAAAGAAGATCGGCGGCAAGATGGAGCTCAACAAGTGGGGCTACATCGTCGCCGACGAGGAGACCGGCCAGACCACCGATCCCCGCATCTGGGCTGGCGGCGACATCGTCACCGGTGCCGCTACGGTCATTCTGGCGATGGGCGCCGGCAAGAAGGCCGCCGCTTCCATCACCAAGAGCCTGTTGGGCGAGTAATCACCTACAGCACTAGCCACCAAACGGCAAAGTCCCCGTCGAGCACACGCCCGGCGGGGACTTTTTTCTACGCCGGCCGCCCGACCGCCACAAAGGGGACAGGCACCTTTGTGGCGGTTTGGAGCCTGGCTGGTCGGTTTGTCTCGATCTGTAACAGGTAGGCCACGTTGAGTCCCGTAGTTGTTACAGATTGAGACATTGTGCGAACATCCGCCTGTTCATCTCAATCTGTAACAACTGGAGCCGTTTCGGGCAGCTTGGTGTTACAGATTGAGATTTTGCTGAGGCCGAGAATGGGCGCTGCCACCAAAAACCTAGCGGTTGCGGCGCTTGGTCGCGGCGATGCCGGCCGCGGCAACGGTTGCGCCGGCGATGCCCAGAGCGGCGACCGTCATCGCGGTGGAGTCACCCGTGCTGGCGAGCTCCGTGCCACCGGACTTCTTGCCGTTCTCGCCCTTACCCTTGGACTTGTCCGTCGTCACTGTGGTCGTCGTCGAAGTCGAACCACCCGCAGGAGCCCCGGTACCGCCAGAGCCATCCGCGCCGCCACCCTGCTCGCCGCCGCCAGGCGTCGGCTTGGGCTCGGGCTCCGGCCCGGGCTCCGGCTTGGGCTCGGGTGTCGCCTCATCGGTCACCGTAATCGTAATGTTCAGACGCTCGGAATACTCGCTGTACGACATGCCAGGGCGCTGTGCCGCGATGCGCACATACATGTTGCTATCGAGCGCAATAGGCTCGGTGTACTTTACGCGGCCTTCGTCACGGCAGGGGCAGGTGTCGTTGGTGGTGTACCAAATCATCGTGCCATCCTCGGCCGAAAGCTCCAGCTTCGTGCCCTTGGGCACCGTAATGTAGTTCTCCTTGGGCGACCATGCACCAAACGTCGTCGCACCAATCGTCGCCACCGGTCGCGCCGGTCGCACTGCCTCGGCAGACACGCGAACGTCGACCTGCTTGGACAGCGCCCTGCCGTCCACCGTCGCCGTCAACGTCGTCAAACCGGGCAGAGCACCATGCAGCACAAACGTCGCCGCGCCGTCCTCGCCCGTCACGGCCTGGGTGGCATAGACAGAGCAGATAGCCGAAGACTCCAGCCCAACACTAACCTTGGCGCCCGCAAACGGCTTGCCCGCCTTATCGGTCACGTGCGCCACCAGCTCAAAGTCACTGCCCTCAAGCATGGTCACGGCCTGCTCCACGTTGAGCTTGAGCTTGTCGGCACGAACGCCTACGACAAGCTCGCCACTGGCCCAGCGCGCCATGGCCGTGCCGGCGTAGTTGCGAGCACCGTCGAGCTCAAACGCCACCGTCGAGCCCGTCTCACGCGCATCGGCATAGCGAATACGCAGCACGCGCGACAGCGGCTTGCCATTGGGATCGTCCTGCTTGTCGAGCCACGTATACGTCACGTCGCCCAAGCCCTGCGCGCACAATGCGACCAGGGCATCGTCGCTCGCATCCATATACTGCGTAAACTCAACCTCGACGCAATCGGTATAGGCATGGGCCGAAGCCACCTCGGGCGCCGCCGTCGACGCCAAGCCAATGTTCACCTCAGTCTGAATCGGCGGCACGCGCAGCCAGGCCGAACGCGCCTCCTCATACCCGTCCTTGGTCACGCGCACCTGATACCAGCCGGTCGGCGTATTCCAGTTGTACGCACCGTCCGCACCCGTTGCAAGCGGATTGTCCTGCTCATACTCCTCGGCATCCCAACGCACTGCATTGGTACCGGCCGCATCGTCGGCGCTCCACAGCTCAACCGTCGCGCCTTCAACCGTATTGGACAGCAGGCCCTCGTACACCACGCCCGCAGGGTCGGGTGCAGCCTTGGCAGCCACATTGCGATAACGCGCCTCGAAGATCGACTGCATCTTCTCGTCCGAGATCAAGCCGTCCTTGTTGGCCTTGTAGACCTCGGTATCAGTCAGCTCGCCCCAGTTGACCGTAATACGATTCTGGCACGCGCGCTCCACCTGCTCGCAGGCAACATCGTAGGCGCATTCGGCATTGGTCAGCTTAATCGCGCGCTCCGAACCTACGCTGGTCGAAGCCGCGTCATAGGCAGCGCCCACCACGGTACCCGCCGAACCGGCCGTCAGCACGCCGGCGATTGTCATAATGGAGCCCACCGCCACATCGGTGCTGTCGTGGCAGAGCTGGCGATGCAGCAGATCCTCAAACGCACGCGCCTTCTCCATGGCGTCGCGCAGCGCGTAAATGCACTTCCAGTCGTCCTCGGTCTTCTCGGGCTTGGCAAGCAGGCGCGTATGCTGAAGCTCATAGCCCTCGCGCTCGCCCTTCACCTTCTGCATACGGACGTTCACGTTCTCCCAGTTCTTGCTGGCATCGTTCACGCCGTAAATGCCGGTAAAGATGCCGATGCCCTGGGTCGCCGCGGGAAACGCCTGGCCGGCCGCCTTCTACGCATCGGTCTTAAAGACCTGTCCGAACATCTCGCACTCGATCTTATAGCTCTTGAGCGAACGAATCGTGCGGATGAGCTTCATATGGGCGCTCACGTCGCCGTTACGCTTCCAAGCCATAAGCCAGCCGCGAATCGTAGAGTTATTGAGGCTATGGACCACATTCCAGTTATCGTACAGATTGTCCAGAATGTCACACTGCATGGCGATCGAGTTAAACAGAAGCGCCTGGTTCTTGTTGTTATTGGAGTTCTCGATAAACTCCGACTCGATATAGGCCGTCTGCTCGCCATCGGGCGCGGCGACCTTAAAGCCCTTGACGGTATCGTCGTCAGCCGCCTTGTAGCTCAGTGAGCTGCCGAGCGCCTGGCCCAAATCGTTAAACCCGCTCGTCGACTGGCCGTTGTACTCGCTGGCCTTAATGCCCGCACACTTGTTGAGCGCCGCAGCGGTTGCGTCATTCCAGCTTCCATATTGGTTGAGCTGGCCGATACCCATCGACTGGCCCACCAGATCCTCGGCCTGCTGGGCAATAAACTCCGCTCGCGATGCATGGTCGACGAGCTCCTTGATGGCGGCCGCATCCGCAGCGTTCGCGCCCTGGGCCGCCGCGAGTTCCTGATACCAATCCTCGCTGGTGCCGTAAGCATCCTCAAAGATCATCTTGTCCACATTGACGCCATAGCTGTCGCCCTGCTGGGTCAGCAGCGCCGACGACCCGCCGACCGCGGCCTTGAGCTCAGCCGCAAACTGCGCGGCCTCGTCGTTGCCAGTACCATCACCCTCGCCGTCGCTGGCGGCAGGGGCGCGACGAGCCTTACGGGCAGCTCCACCTTGGGCTTCGTCCTCTTTACCGTCCTTGTCCTCCTCGGCAAACGCATCGGCGACCATCTGGTCAATCGCGTCGTTAAAGGCCTCGTCGACATCATTAAACGAGTTATCCATCATATACTCGTGCCACTGCTGCACGGCATTCGAGAACTCCTGCTGGCGCTCCTCGGCCGCGGCGGAATGCTTTTTGGCCGAAGCGTTGGCGTCAAAACTCAGCATGGTCATAAGCTGAGCATTGGAGATGCGGTAGGTCTGCGGCATAAAGATTTGCTCAAAGTTGCCGCAGTTCACATAGGTCGAGTCATTCGCCTTGTTAAACTCATTAAGCAGCTTAAGGTAACCCTCGTCCACATACTCCGCCGCATAGCGCACGCGGGTGCCCTCGCGCGACTTTTGAGTCAGAGGAATCGTCACCGTCTTGCCATCCACGCAGTCCACGTACAGGTCGAGCGTGTCGGCGGCCTCTTCGTTTCCCACCTCGAGCGTAATATCGAACGTCCAGTAGGCGTTCTTCTTTTGCGGCAGATGGTGGAAGGTCCACAGGCTCTTACCCGTGTCCTTGCCGTCCTTGACCAGGTTTTGCGTACCGCCACGATACGTCACATCAAAGTTCCAGACCGAAGCACCCGGAACATAGCGCACATAGTTGCGAGCCGTCACCTCTGCGGCAGCGGCGGCGACATCGGTCGAGCCCACGCGCGCTTCGAGCGTCACACGCTCGGCGGCAAGCGTATCCTGCGGCAGTTCGTATTCAATCTTGGCACGGCCGAGTTTATTGGTCTTGCCGGTGTACTTTGCAGCCGACGAGCCCGTCCCCACGGTGAGCTGCACGCTCTTGCCCGGCGCTGCATACACGTAGGCCACATTGCCCAGCAGGCTGTGAACGTCGGTGTTGTCGACCTCGATGCGCGATCCGCTAACCTCGAGTGTGGTGCTTCCCAGCGGCAATGTCACCTCGCCCAGCGTAATAAGCGGCGAGACGGCATAGATGCCCGCGGCCTTAGGCTTAAAGCGCACAAACACATCGGCGCCCGCACTCTTCTTCATATCGAGAACGAGGTTGTCGCCCTCCCAAGTTGTGGCAGCCCACATGGCATCGGAGCTGGCGCCGGCTTCGCGAGCGCCTGCGGACACATCCTCGACGGCATCCTTGGCCAGAGGAATCTCAATCTTGGCAGCCTGGCTGTCCTTGAGCTCGTAATGAATGCGCAGCTCGGTCTCCGCGCCAACGACCGCGGACGAATCAGCGATAACCGAGCCCGCCGTCAGCCCGCGCTCGGCACGATACGTCTCCACGTCAAACGTGGGGACGTCGAGCGTCACGTCGAGCTGTTTGCCGTCCTCAATCTTCACCTGCTTTTGCGCGATATGCTTACCCACGGTCAGCCCTAGGCGGCTAAACGTGGAATAGCTCGTCGCTTGGATGTCGTAGCTCGTCTTGTTAAAGGCGACGATGGTGTACGAACCGGCCTTAAGGCGCGGCGTCTCGGCCTTCATGATAGGCGTGGTGCCATCGTCTTCGTAACCCATCAAATAGGTGACGCCGTCGGCGACTAGCTTGCCGTCGGACGTACGGAACACCAGCACGCGGTTGGCGCCCTGGTAGTCGCCCTTGGTCGTGACCGTCGCCGTGCCCCAGGGTTTCAAGTCGATATCGACCTTGCCGGCCGAAGGCTTCACCGTCGCCGTCGCCCCACCCAGCTTGAGGCTGTCTTTGGGCTCGAGCGTTATCTCCAGATCCTGGTCTGCATCGGCAATGGCCTGCGACACCACGAGCGCTGTACCCTGGATACGGAAGTCGTTTTCCTTGTCACCCTTGGCAGGCTTAAGCGTCTTGCCGCCGCTCTTCACCGTCAGATCGATGTTATCGAGACTATCGAGCTCAATGCGTTCGGTCTTATCCTGGCCCACAATCGGTTCAAGAAAGCCCACGTTGAGCTCAATCGCGCGCGAAGCCGGAATCTTGGTAAAGTCCTCCGCCTTAATGTCTCCGATATTCCATGTGCCCGTCATCTGGTCGCCCGGGCGCGCCAGCACCATGTCATAGTAACCGCTGAGCGAAATGCGCAGGGTGGCTGCCGTCTTGGAGAGGGCGTCCGCTGTAAAGCTGCCGTCATCGCCAACCGCCAGCGGCGTGGACTGCCCCGCCTGCACGAGCACGGCCGCCGCGCCCTGGGGAAGTTTGCCCGTGATCTGGGCCGCCTCGCCCATCCACTCAAACGTGTAGGCAGGCTTCGAGGAATCGACGGAGTCCTTGCGATCGGCCACGGCATCGGCAAGCTTTTGACCATCGAGGGGTTGCCAGCCGAATCGGTCGCATAGGCATAGATGGTCTGGCCTTCACTAAAGGGAATCGCATACGTTACGCCATCGATTGTCACGCGCTCATTATAGTCGCCCGGATAGCCCGCCTCACCAAGCTGAAGATCGGGGTTCATCACGCGCAGGGCAACGGCATTATGGTTCGTCTCGTTTCCGTATCTCGTGTTCTCAAAAGCTCCCCACTCTATCATTTCCACGCTTTTGGGTAGCACAATCTCTTTGCCGGCAATCGCAGGATCAAGAGAGGCGAACGCGAGCGCCCCGATAGATTTGACACCATCGCCGATCGTCACCGACGACACATGCGAGCACCCATCAAAGGCATAGTGCCCGATCCGCTCCACCGTGCCCGGCACATTGATCTGCGTAAAGGTGAGCACTGTTGTGTCCGAGACATAGAACTGTGGCACGCCGCAATAGGCGAATGCAAGATAGTCG
Organism: Collinsella sp.; assembly: GCA_022713905.1. Lineage (GTDB taxonomy): Bacteria > Actinomycetota > Coriobacteriia > Coriobacteriales > Coriobacteriaceae > Collinsella. Next base: position 15,218 of record JAIHTM010000014.1, on the reverse strand, counting down.
ATAGTTTTGACCGAAGGCGGCAGCGTTGCCACCACCTTGTCGTCAAGTTGTTCACATTCCTTAAAGGCCTGCTCGGGAATCGTGGTAAAGGCCGCGTTGTTGGGCCAGGTTACCGTTTGGAGCGTCTTGCTTTTGTAGAATGCATAGCTCTTGAGCTCCTCGACCGAATCGGGCAGTGCGATCTCTTTGATGCTGCTGCCGCCCAAGCCTCCAACCGAGCGGACATGCGAATTAGGGGCGAAGGTGATCGATGTGAGCGCAGCGCTTCCCATACCCGTAAGGCTTACGACATTTTTGTCGTCGATGGTCGAGGGCACCTCCAACGTGGTAATGCCCGCGTCGCCATACTCGATAGAAATTTCGTTGGTGAGGCTATCAATCGAGAAGTAGTACTGCGCGGGAGTCTGCTCGCCGGCCACGTAGCCATCATCGTATTCGCCTTTTACGCCCGTGGCGCCCTTCGAGGTTGCCCAGAGTTCAAGTTCCTCGTTCCAGGTTGCCTCGGCACCGGAAGCCTCCTCTTGCTTCTGCTGCTCGGCGAGTTCCTTGCCCTCGACAAGATCGGTGGCGAGCGTACCCGCAGGTGTGCTCTCGGTCTGCCCGGCGCCCGTCAGGCCTGCCGCCAATGCAATCTCGGAGTCCGGGGGCGTAAGGACGTCATCGGCGGCGGGCACTGTGGGGTCGGCAACGCCGGCATCGGGCGCGGCGTCGGCGGCATCGGGCGCGGGGTCGGCGGCGTCGGCGGCATCGGCATCGTCTACTTGTTCGACATCCGTCTGCACAAAGGTGCTATCGGTGGTGAGGGTCTCGGCAAACGCGCCCGCGGGCAACGAACCCGTCACCATGGTGAGGGTCACCGCGGCAACGGTCAGGCGGCGGCAAAGCGCTCGAACAGTGGTCCACCTCATGGTCGTTCCTTTCCTGAAACCAAAAGTCATCCAGCGTAATCGTCGTCCAAAAACAAAGCGAACGGTAGGTTCATATATACGAACCTACCGTTCTACCTGCGCAAACCGCCACAAAGGGGACAGGCACCTTTGTGGCGGTTTGGGGTCTGGTCGGCGAACCGATTCCGATGTTTGTCTCGATCTGTAACAGTTAGGCCCTGTTGAGCCTTGTAGTTGTTACAGATCGAGATATTGCTCCAGCCGCCCCCGCTTTGTCTCAATCTGTAACAGTTAGAGACCAAATTCCCCGCTACGTGTTACAGATCGAGACGTTAGGTTGGCGGCCATTCGGTTCATCTCAATCTGTAACATCTAGAGCCGTTTTGACTGGCTTGGTGTTACAGATTGAGATTTTGCTAAAGCCGAGGATGGGCGCCGCCGCCAAAACCTAACGCTTGCGGCGCTTGGTTGCGGCGATGCCGGCAGCGGCAACGGTTGCGCCAGCGATACCTAGGGCGGTGACCGTCATTACGGTGGTATCTCCCGTGGTAACCAGGACAGCATCGCCCTTCTTGGTCGGCGCGGCTTTCTCAACCGTCTTGGTCGTGGCGGTTGTCGTGGCCGGCTTAGCCGCGGGTTTGGTCTCGGGTTTCGTCTCAGGCTTGGTTTCGGGCTTGACCTCGGGCTGCGGCGTCGGATTGGGATCCGGCGTAGGCTGCGGATCGGGAGTCGGCGTGGCTTCAGGCGTAAAGGTCAAATCGGTGTTGAGCCACAGAGTGAAGATACAGCCGCTCTCGGGATCAACTACACTCGCTTCGCCCATCTGGTAGCCGCACTCCTGGCCGTTGATCACCAGCTTGGTGTTGGGCGTAAAGTAGAATCCGCGCGCGGGCTTGAGGTAGATACCGTAGCGATAGGTCACGCCAGGCTTAAAGGCGTCGATGTGGTTCGTGATGTTCTGATCCCAGAACTCCTGAGAGTTCACTTCGCTGCCGTCGCTACCCGTCCAGTACTCACACTGAGGAAGGAAGTTGGAGCCCGTCGGAACATTCGCCGTAAAGACCGGCTTATCGCCTGCCTTGAAGGTGGTCGTGGCGCCGTTGATCTCGATAACGTCGATGGCCCGCCATTCGTCGATCGGCTGCTCGCACAGCATATTGTCAGCGTTTGGCGCGAAGACGCCGTTGACGGTCTTGATGTGGTGCGTCCAATGGCCGTTGACGTACATCATGCAGTCATTGCCCACGGTATTGTCGCCCTTGAGCCTCAGCTCGACGGAATACATGTAGAACTTGCCCTCTTCGAAGTGTTCGATCCTCCTCGCGCCCGTCGGATACTTGGCGGGGTCGGAATACCAGAAGGCAACGGGCGTGAGCTCCGCGGGGTCGCTGCCATCCATCTCCTCCCAGCACTCATAGGCGATCTCGTACTTGTCGGCGTCAGCAGCGGGAATCGTCGCGGTCGCGCGGGGCGCCTCGCCGGGCGCGTAGTTGGTCTTCACGTCGTTGACGTTCAGGTTATGGAGGGCTTCGTTTTCTGACGCAACGAGCGTAATTTCGCTATTGATGGCGTAGCGGAGGTAATAATCGTACCTGGTTTCGTTGAGGATAGTCGAGCTGCCTTCATAGTCAGTTCCGGTATACTCCAGTGCCGAGCCAATATAGAGAGCCTCATTGCGCGTGAGTCGATACGAGCCGCCTGCCGCGCCACCCGTAAAGGTCAGCGTCAGCCTCATGTGATTGCCAACGGGTTCGAAGCGAGCCGTCACGTCGGACATGGACGCATCCTGAACTTCGACCAGAGTGCCCGAAGCGGCATCGGCCCTGTAGTACTTAACCTCGACAACTTCGCTCGCAAGCGCTTCTGGAATGCCACCCTCAACATCGGGAAAATCATGGGTATACGACTGGCCCTTTTCGAGCGTGATGTTGTCCGAAAGCTCGCAGTTCGTATAATGATCGACCACGGTCGTATTGACCCTAACGCCGCCCCCGCCTGTCACATCGGTCACGCCACAGGGCATGATGGCGTTGCTCGCCGGCATGGCGGCGTTGTCGTCGCCAGAAGCGTTTTGCCCAGCGAGCGCAGCACCGCTAGGCTCATTGGCGGCATCGGCTGGGATTGTCTGCTGAGGCTCAACGGTGGCTTGCGCCGCCGGAGCAGCATCGGTTGCAGGCGCGGTCGAAGCAGCTGGCGCGGTCGTTGCAGCCGTATCCTCCGCAACCGTCGGCGTCACCGGAGCCGCGGCAACCTCATCCGTCCCAGCGGCGGGATCGGCGCATTCCGTCGCCAGCGCCACGCTCGGCAGCAGCAACTGACCGACCATAAGCGCACACGCGCCGGCGCAAGCTATTTTGGCACCCACACAACGCCAGGTACCGTGAACCAGCGAGCAGGTGGACTCACGTTGAGCTTGTTTGTCAAAGTGGCTTACGTTCATAACGGCCTCCTTGGTCGTAGGGACATACCACCAAGATGTGCCAAATGACTCCATATGCCTAGGTTCGTAGATGTGAACCTAGGCCTCTACCTGCGGTTTAATTCAATATGATTTCGCCATCGCCACACTCGTCCCGGGAACGCTACAATCGAGGACACGATTGTTCCGTCCACCCAAAGGACCATCCTTGAATCTGAGCAAGCCTAAAATCAACGCGCTTCTGGCCCTCGCGCTCTTCACCTTTGCCTTTCTTGCCGCCGAGTTTCGCTTCGACATCAATGTCGGGCTGCTCGCCGGTGCCGAACGCGTTGTAATCGCGCAAGGCTTCATTCTTGGCGCCAGCGTGCTCGGCTTTATCGGATATGCGCCGCTACTGGCCCTCGCCCAGCGCAAAAGGCAGCCCCAGGCAATCGTCACCGCTGCCGTCCCCATCGCCATCTTGGGATTGACCCAGATTCAGTTCCCCGCGGGCACGCTTGCGCTCGAGATTCTGGGGTGCATGTCATTCCTCGGACTCGGCCTACTGGGTGCCGCGGCGCACCACACCTTCGCATTGACGTTCCAAGATGACCCCAAACTCGCCACCGGCGCCGGAGCGGCATACGCCGCGGGCATCCTGATGCAGTTCGCGATCAACCTGCTCGATTGCGGCGGCATCGTTGAGCTCATCATTCTAGGCGCGGCAACGATCGTCATCTCCGCCCTCAGCGCCGCGCGCCAAGAGGCGGCCGATATCCCCAGCGACGACGTCAATCCCTTTACCGAACCCTCGCACGCCCTCGCCAAGCAAGCATGTTGGAGCATCGCGCTCGTCATGATCTTGGCCTGCCTGTTCTCCACGCTCGATAACGTGGTCACGTTCTCCAACGCCCACGGCACCATCGCGGTGCAGACCTGGCCGCGACTCTTTTTGGCAGCGAGCGGCCTGGTCGCCGGCATCATCTTCGACCTTGCCGAGCGTCGCTACATGGGACTCGTCATGCTCGGCGTCACGGTGCTCTCGACCATTTCTATCTTGGCCGTCGAGGCCGGAGCCGACCCCAATCTGGGCCTCATCGTCTTTTATCTGAGCTCGGGCTTTTTCGTCACGTTCTTCACTGCCACGTTTACGCAGCTGGCACCGCGCATGCACACCCCAGCTTTGTGGGCCGGCATGGGACGCGCAGCCAATAACGTGTGTGCGTTCACCGCGTCGGGCATCTCGCTGGCACTCGTGACCTCGGACAATGTTGCCCTCATCATGATCGGCGCGGTTGTGCTGCTCGTGGCGGCCAGCGTGGCATTCGTTGCTGCCGGGCTGTTCCGCCTGCCCCAAACCGAGCAGGAGCGCGAACATCAACAGCTTGCCGAGGAAGCACTCGCCGCGCCAACCATCGAGGAGCAGCGCCAGGCCTTCATCGCCGACCACGGTCTCACCCCACGCGAGGTCGACGTGCTGTTCGCCGTAACCCAAGACGAGCGCTCGCTCAAACAGATCGCCGAGGAACTCGGCATCTCGATGCGCATGGTGCAGCGTCACCTGAGCTCCATCTACCAAAAGACCGACACGCAAACGCGCGCCGGCCTCACCAAAGCCTTCCCCTCGGCCTAAAACAAAAACCACCGCAATGTCCCCTTTGCGGTGGTTTTGGAGTCTAGCCTTCGAGCTGAGCTACTTTGTAGCGGTAGGCTGCGGCGATGACGTCCTTGCAGCCCTCGCGGCCCAGCTTGGCGCGGTTGACGACGATGTCCTTGCCGCTCGTCATCTTCCACTTGCCGGCGCTGTAGCGCTTGTAGAACGCCTCGCGCGCCTTCTGCTGCTGCTTGACCAGCTTGGCGCCCTTCTTTTTGTTGAGCCCACGCTTCTTGCGAACGATCTCGACGCGGTCCTCAAAGGGAGCGGTCACCAACACGGCGATGTGGTTGGGATTGTTGCGCAGCAGGTAATCTGACAGACGGCCCTCGATAATGCAGCTCTCGGTCTCGCCCAGGTCCAAAATCACCTGGCTCATCTTTTGAAACAGTTTGTCCGAGTACGAACGGGCATCGTAGCGGTCGGGCAGAAACGCCATGTTCTCCACGGCCAGACGCTCATCATAGGCCGCCATCTTATCGAGCGACTCGCCCGCGCGCAGCGACGCACGCACCAGCAGCTCGTTATCGTACAGCGGAATCCCCAACTCGTCGGCAAGCATGCGACCAATCTCGTGGCCCTCGGCGCCAAAGTCGCGCGCGATGGTAATGACCACAGGATTCTTCTTGTTCTCCAGATCGCTCATCGCGATTCCTTTCTAACAAATGAGAAATAGGCGATTCCTGATTCTCATTTTGTCACTTACGACCGTCCTGGTTTCCCAAGTGCGGCAGATTGCCCCGAAAGAGGAGCGCCGCGTACTAAATGTACGCAAGCGACGATTGAGGGGCAAGATGCCGTGCTTGGGGAAGCAGGACTACGCTGCCACAATACGGCGTTGATATGCTCGGACCAGCAACGAGATACCAAAGTTGAGCACAAAGTACATCGCAAACACCAGGCCGTAGAGCATAAGAACCTGCGACAGGTCGATCGCATGCGCCATTACGACGTTTGCCGTGTACATGAGCTCGGCCACGTTGATGCCCGAAAGATACGAACTGTCCTTGATAACGGTCGTGCACTGGCTAAACAGAGCCGGAATAATCGTCTTAAACGTCTGCGGCAGGATGATATAGCGCATGGTGGCAAAAAAGCCGAAGCCCTGGCTCTGCGCCGCCTCAAACTGGCCACGCGGAATCGAGTTGAGGCCGCCGCGCACAATCTCGGCCATAACGGCGCTGGTAAACAGCGTAAAGGCGATGGTCGAAATCACAATATCCAGACCCTGCACCGTAAAGTAGATAAACAGGATCCACAGCAGGTTAGGCGTGCAGCGGAACAGCTCGATATAGGCGCTCACCAAAATGCGGAACGGACGGGGCGCATAGCTCTTGACGAGCGCCAGCACCGTGCCAAAGATGAGCGAGAAAAAGATCGACAGCGCCGAGATCTCGATGGTCTTAACAAAGCCGCCCCAGATGTAGAGCAGGTTGGTCGCGTTGAAGATTTCCATGCGCTAGGCCTCCTCTACGTTGTCGAGTCCCAGCTCGGCCAGACTCACGCCGCGCGGACGCTCCTTGGAGCGGCGCTCGAGCCACTGCACCAGCATGGCGAGCGGAAAACAGATGATGAAGTACATAAGGCAGCAGACGATGTATCCCTGCAGGTAACCGTAGAGACTCACGAAGTTGTCGGAGCGATACATAAGGTCGCCGCCGGCCACGAGCGCCAGCACCGACGTGTTCTTGACCAGGTTGAGCGCCTGGTTGCACAGCGGCGGCAGGATGATCTTGAACGTCTGGGGCAGCACGATGTACCAGTAAGCCTGCGCGCGCGTGAAGCCCTGGCTCTGAGCCGCCTCCATCTGGCCGCGCGGAACGGCCTCGATGCCGGTGCGGATGACCTCCGAGATGTAGGCCGCGTGATACAGGCCCACGCCCAAAAAGCCCAGCACGAACGGTGCGATACGCACCGGCTGATCGGCCCCGGTTATGGCCTGCAAAAACTGCGGGCCGGCCATGTACATAAAGAGCACCTGCACGGGCAGCGGGGTGTTCTGGTAAAACTCCACGTACACGCGGCTAATAGCGCGCAGCACGCGCGAGCGAGTGGTCGAGAACACGCCCAGCAGCGTGCCCAGCACCAGCGACAGCAGCAGACCGGCAACGACCACCTGTAGCGTCACGCCAAAGCCCTCCCAGAAGGGCCCCATGTTTTGAAATGTCGCCGACCAACGGTCGGCGTCAAATAATCCTTCGAGCATTTGATTCCTTCCTTGGACGATGCGCCTATACAAGACCCCAGGTCTTGACCTCTTGGTCGAGCCAGCCGTCGGCCAGGCGATCGCAAATCACCTGATCGACCACGGCCGAAAGGTCGCAGCCCTTCTTGGTCGCCACGCCGTAGCCCTGCTCGCCAAACTTGACCTCGGGCTGCAGCAACTCAACGGTCTCGTTCATGTAACCGGCCAGCGTGGAGCGGTCCATGGCAAAGACGTCGATATTGCCGGCGTCGAGCGAACTCTTGATGATGGGGTAACCGCTAAAGGCCCTAAACTCGGGCTCGCAGCTAAAGCCGTTGTCCTTGATCATCTGCTCGATCAGGCCCTGCGTGGTAGCACCCTGGCTCACACCAATGACCTTGCCGTCCAGGTCCTCAATCGAGGTAAAGCCCGAACGCTTCTTGACCATGAGTCCCACGTAGTCGGTGCGGTACGGCGTCGAGAAATCCCAGCTCTTCTTGCGCTCGTCGGTGATGGTGTAGGTCGCCGCGACCACGTCAAGCTGGCCGTTATCGATCAGCGGGCCGCGCGTCTTGGGCGTTACGTCGGTAAACTCGACAAGCTCCTGGGCGCGGGCATCCTTGTAGCTCACACCAAAGACGGCAGCGGCGATCTGGTAGCACAAATCGACTTCCATACCCTCAAAGCGGCCCTTAGCGGTGTCGTAATAGCCGTAACCGGGAACGTCCTTCTTAACGCCGGCATTCAGATGTCCACGCGACTTAATGGCCGCAAGCTTGGACCCCTTGTCGGAGCCCTCGCCGCTGGCGGAGTTGCCGCAACCGGTAAGCGCGGCCCCCGTCAGCGTAAGCATACCGGCGCCCGCCAGCTGCAAAAAGTGACGGCGCGACACGGCCGCCCTCGTCATATCCGTCATGTCCATCACCGCGCCTAGTGCAGAATCTTGGACAGGAACTCGCGGCAGCGCGGGTTCTCGGGGTTATCGAAGAAGTGCTCGGGCGTGCCCTCCTCCAGAATACGGCCGTCCTCCATAAAGATGACGCGGTCGGCCACCTGGCGCGCAAAGCCCATCTCGTGCGTCACGCAGATCATGGTGATGTCCTCCTGCGCGAGCTCAATCATAACGTCCAGAACCTCCTGGACCATCTCGGGGTCGAGCGCCGAGGTCGGTTCGTCAAACAGGATGATGGGCTGCTTGGTGCACAGGGCACGGGCGATGGCGATGCGCTGCTGCTGACCGCCCGAGAGATTCTGCGGATACTCGCCGGCCTTATGCGCCATGCCAACGCGCTTGAGCGCGGCGATGGCGATCTCGGTCGCCTCCTCCTTGCTCTTCTTTTGCAGCTTGATGGGCGCGAGCGTCAGGTTGCCGAGCACCGTCATGTTGGGATACAGGTTGAACTGCTGAAACACCATGGAACTGTACTTGCGAGCCATCTCCAGGTGGTTCTTTTTGGTGAGCGGCGTACCATCGATGACGACCTCGCCCGACGTGGGCTCCTCAAGATAATCGACACAGCGGATGAGCGTCGACTTACCCGAGCCGGAAGGCCCGATCATTACGAGCTTCTCGCCGCGCTTGACGGTGAGATTGATATCTTTGAGCACATGCAGGTCGCCAAAGTACTTGTTGAGATGCTTGATCTCGATCATGTCTGCCATGAATGTCCCTTCCCTGCGTTTACACGAGTTGAACTATTGTACGGAAAGAACCACGTTTCCGCAGCCCACACTACATTCCCGTAAAGAACCCGCAACCTTCCACCCACTCATTGGGGACAGGCTTAAATGAGTACCTGCTCATTGGGCACTCATTTAAGCCTGTCCCCAATGAGCGCCCAATGACCAGCCAGGGGAGGCGCCCTTCATCGGCCGACAAAAAAGGGCGCGACCGCAATGGTCACGCCCCTCAGCATCGGCTATGTGTCGGTCAGCCCTTAAGACAGCTTTGCTCCGACGATCTTTGCCGCGGCCGGCTTATCGAAGTTGCCGCCGGTGGCCTTGCCGAGTGCTCCCATGACCTGGCCCATCTGCTTCTTGGAAGTAGCGCCCAGCTCGGCGATAACCTGCTCGATCAGGGCCTCGAGCTCCTCGCCCGAAACCTGTGCGGGCAGCAGGCTCTCCAGAATCTTGACCTGCTCGGTCAGGTTGTCGGTACGCTCCTGGTCGGTGCCGGCCTTGATGGACATCTCCAACGTCTCGCTCGTCTGCTTGATCAGACGCTTGATCATGCTGTTGACGTCTTCCTCGGTCACATCGCGGCGCTCGTTAACCTCGATATTCTTCACCTCGGCCTTGACCTGGCGAATGATGGACAGGCGAACCTTGTCCTTGGCCTTCATGGCCGCGATCATTTCCTTCTGCAGCTCTTCGTTGGTCATCTGCAAATCCTCCTCAATAGCGTGGGCGGCACTCGTATGAGCACCGCCCCATGATTACTCAGTCGTCGACGAATCGTCGGTCGAACTCTTGGTGACGCCCTTCAGGCTGACGTTGTACGGCACGTCCTTAGGCATGGGGTTAACGGTGATATCGGCGTCCTTCTTGTACTGCTCCAGCCACTCGCTGTACGCGGTGCTGGCCGCCTGCGTCTTCACCACGTTGGAGACATACTTCTTGATGGCCTTGGGCACCTGCTTGATGTCATCGACCTGGTTATCGACATGGAAGTAGTCGGTGCACTTGATGATGTGGTAACCGTACGTCGACTCGACCACGTCGCTCACGTCGCCCTTGTTAAGGCCCTCGAGTGCCGTCTGATAGCTGTCAACGAAGGTGGTGAGCTTATCCCAGCCCACATCGCCCTTCTTCTCCTTGGAACCGGTGTCCTCGGAGTACTGCTCAACGGCGTCCTCAAAGCTCAGCTCACCGGAGTTGATCTTGTCCAGGCACTCCTGTGCCTTGGCCTTGGCGGCAGCCTTGTCCTCGTCGGAAGCGTCGGAATCAACCTTGATCAGGATGTTCGACGAGCGGCGGGCGTCGTTGTAGCTGGACAGGTTCTCGTTGATGTAATCGACAATCTCGCTGTCCTTGGGCTTGCTCGTGGGCGCGACGGCATCCTTGAGTTTCTGTTGCGCCAGACTCTCCTTGAGCGAGTCCTTGTAGGTGTCCTCGGTATAGCCGTAGGTCTTGAGGGTCTTCTTAAAGGCCTTGGCACCGCCTGCGCTCTTGCACGCGTCCTTCCAAGCCTTCTCGACCTCCTCGTCCGACACCGTCACGCCGTTCTCCTTCTGTGCCTGTTGAAGCAGAATCTGCTGCGTGTAGGAGTCGATGAGTTGCTTGCGGTACATCTTGGGCGTGAGGTCGTTGTCAACCAGATACTGCGCCCAATCCTTATCCTTGGTGTAGCCGTAGGACGTGCGCATGCTCATGATCTGCTTGGTCACGGTGTCCTCGGTGAGGTTGGTGCCGTTGATAGTTGCAGCAACACCGCCGGTCAGCTTGTAGCCCGAGGTGTCCTCGGCCTGCGACATAAGGCCGGAGCACGCCATCGCCGAGACGGAAAGCAGCATCGCCAGCACGCCGATGACCACCAGGACGATCTTGACTGTCTTAGACACGTACGTCTTGCGCTGCTTCTTGCGAGAGCTGGAGGCAGCGCGGGCCTGCTGCTCGGGCGTCGGCGCGGCCTCGGAGTTCTTTTTCTTATTTGCCATAGTTGGCCTTTCGCATCACGAATCGAACAAACGCCATTGTGTCACAACGCAGCCCCCGCGGCACGCTTGGTGCATTGGGGACAGGTTAATCTGCACCATTTTGGTGCAAAGGGGACAGCTCTGGCAGCCGGCAGTTAGGGACAGTCCCCAAGTGCCGACTCAGCCCCACCTTAGAAGTGGCGGCGGATGGCGTCGACCATGCCCTGGGGCGTGGTCTGGCCGAGCACGTCGGCTGCGGCATCGGCGCCCATAAAGATGTTCATGAGTGCCTGCAGGGCCTCGACCTGGCCACCCGGCTCGGCAATACCCAAATTGATGACGATCTGCGCCGGCACCGGAGCGCCCATGCCAGCCATAGCGTTAAATGTCACGGGCGCGGCGGGCTTCACCACCGCGATATAGGGCTTGGCCACAAACCCCGGATCGGTATGCGGAATGGCAATGTTTGCCGCCGGCATGGCAAGACCCGTGGGATAGGCATCCTCGCGCGTGCGAACGGCGTCGAGCCAACCGGACGCAATGTAGCCACGCGGTGCAAGCTCGCCCTCGAGCCGCGCAAACACCTCATCCGGCGTCGCACACTCCCAATCAAAAAACACCAGCTCAGGCGTAAACAGCGCTTCGTTATCCGCCATGCGCTCACCTCTCTCATCTAGTCACCTGCGACGTTCTTGAATGGCCAGTCGTTAAAGAACGTCGCAGGTGACTACCAAAAACAAAAGGTGGCCACGCGCGCCTTGGCGCCAATGACCACCCTGACTACTCGGCTAAATTGTACTGTGCACCGCTAGCCGCGGGGTGCATCAATTGCGACCTTGCCGCTCTCCAGCACGTGAACGCGACCGTCGGCGAGCATCTGCACGACTTCGGGATACAGCACGTGCTCAATCGCGTGAATGTGCTCCTCGAGCGTATCGACATCCCAGCCCTCCTCAACAGCCAGCGCACGCTGGGCGATGATGGGGCCGTTGTCGTAGATCTCGTTGGCAAAGTGCACGGTCACGCCGGTCACCTTGACGCCGCGAGCAAACGCATCGTCGATCGCATGGGCACCGGTAAAGCTCGGCAGCAGCGCCGGATGCAGGTTGACCACGCGGTTGGGGAACGCCGCCAGCAGCGGCGTGTGCACCATGCGCATGTAACCGGCCATCACCACGTACTCGCAGCCGCGCTCGAGCAGCTCATGCGCGGCATGTTCCACAACGTGGACGACACCGCCAAGAAGTACGGCGAGGAGGGCAACTTCGTCATGGGCGCCAACATCGCCGGCTTCCTGAAGGTCGCCGACGCCATGCTCGCTCAGGGCGTCTGCTAATTCTTCGCTTCATAGCGCCTCACGAGGCTCCCAGCTATCTTGGCTGGGAGCCTTTTTCTGTGGTGGTGAGGGTCGTGCCCCCTCGTTTGGTACACTTAGAGGTACTGGACAAGTGAAGAGATGGGGGAGAACGTGCTCAAGTTCGGTACCTACGTCCGTGTTGGAAACGCGGCCGAAGCCTATGAGCTCTTGCAGAAAAACCGCAACAACAAGATTGTGGGCGGCGGCATCTGGATGCGCCTGGGTTCGCGTCGTGTGGCGACGGCGATTGACCTTTCGGCCTGCGGACTCGATCAGATCGAGGAGACCGAGACCGAGTTTCGCATCGGTGCCATGTGTACATTCCTATGTTGAGCTGACGGGTGCCGGCCGCGTGCCGCTCGCCGAGTTCGTTGACATGGGCTACGTGCGCGACGTGATCGAGTACGTCGTGGTCGTTAAGCACGACTACCGCGCGAGCTATGAGGCCGTGCGCAAGGCCGCGACCGACTTCCCCTCCTTAAACGTCACCGCCGCCTGGTGGGACAACAGCTGGCATGTCACCGTGGGCGCCCGTCCGCTGTGCGCGATCCTGCTGCAGGGTGAGGCGTGCGGCCTGGTGAACGAGCGGCCTTCCGAGGACGAGCTGCGTGCCCTTGCCGCGTCCGTACGCGCGCTGAGCTACGGCACCAACTTGTGGGGCTCGGCTGAGTACCGCCGTCGCATCTCGGCGCCGCTTGCCGTGCAGGCCGTGCGCCGCGCCGCCGGCATCGAGCTTTCGGCCGCGCTTGCCCGCGAGCTCGAGACCGTGCAGATTCCTAAGTTTGCCACGGACGAGTATTCCTGCCGCCGCGTGCCCGGCGTCGATTTTAGCGAGGTGCGCTAATGGCTGCCAAACTCATCGATCTTTCCTTTACGCTCAACGGCCGCAAGGTCAAGGTGCAGATTGCCCCCGACACCATGCTCTTTGCGCTTCTGCGCGAGCAGGGCTGCGCGTCGGTGCGCTGCGCCTGCGAAACCACCAACTGCGGCCTGTGCACGGTGTGGCTCGACGGCGACCCGGTGCTGAGCTGCTCGGTTCCTGCCGCCCGCGTTGAGGGCCACACCATCACCACGCTCGAGGGCCTCAAGGCCGAGTCCGAGGCGCTCGCCCGCGCAATGGCTGCCGAAGGCGCCGAGCAATGCGGTTTTTGCGCCCCCGGCCTCATCATGAACGTGCTGGCGCTCGCCCGCGCCGCCAAGGAGGACCCGAGCCTCGTCGCCACGCGCGAGGAGCTCTCGCGCCAGCTCGCCGGCAACCTGTGCCGTTGCAGCGGCTACGAGAGCCAGCTGCGCGCCATCGTCCGCTTCCTCAACGAGTCCGGCGTGCAGGTGGGCTTCGAGATGCCCGAGCTGCCGGTCAACGACACCAGCTGCGACGGCGTCACTTACAAGCAGATTACCCACAAGCAGCCCAAGAAGGACTCGAAGGCTCTGCTCGAGGGCCGTCCCGTCTACACGGGCGACATGGTGCCCGCCGGCGCGCTCATCGTTAAGCTCAAGCGCAGCCCCTATGCGCGCGCCAAGATCCGCTCCATCGACACCTCGCGTGCGTTGAAGGTGCCCGGCGTCGTGGGCGTCTACACCTACGAGGACGTGCCCAAGCGCCGCTTTACCATCGCCGGCCAGAGCTATCCGCAGCCGAGTCCCTACGACCGTCTGATCCTCGAGAACCTCGTGCGCTACCAAAACGAGGAAGTGGCGATTGTCGCCGCCGAGACCGAGGAGGCCGCCGACAAGGCACTCAAGCTCATCAAGGTCGACTACGAGGTGCTCGAGCCGCTGCTCGACTTTACCCAGGCACTCGATAACGACATCGTGGTCCACCCCGAGGGCGACGTGACCTTTATGTTCCCGCAGGGCGGCGACGTTGCTCGCAACCTGGTGTGCAGCGGTACCAGCGATTATGGCGACCTGGACGAGGCCTTCGCCCAGAGCGACATCGTCTTTGAGCGCACCTACACCAGCCAGGCCACGCAGACCGCGCCCATGGAGACCTTCCGCGCCTTCGCGACGACCGACGCGTTCGGCCGCATCTCGGTGACCACCTCTACGCAGGTGCCCTTCCACGTGCGCCGTATGGTCGCACAGTCGCTCGATATCCCTCAGTCGCAGGTGCAGGTCATTAAGCCGCGCATCGGCGGCGGCTTTGGCTCAAAGCAGACGGGCTGCTGCGAGATCTTCGTGGCGTTCGTCACCCAGCAGACCGGTCGTCCGAGCTACTGCTGCTACACCCGCGAGGAGACCATCACCGCGGGCAACTCGCGCCACCAGATGCAGATGACCGTCAAGCTGGGCGCCATGAACGACGGCACCATCACGGCCATCGACCTGCACACGCTGTCCAACGCCGGTGCGTACGGCGAGCACGCCACCACGACGATTGGCCTTTCGGGCCACAAGAGCCTGCCTATCTACAACCACGTGAAGGCGAGCCGCTTTAGCTGGGACGCCGTCTACACCAATACCAACCGCGGCGGCGCGTATCGCGGCTACGGTGCCACCCAGGGCCAGTTTGCCGTGGAGAGCGCCGTCAACGAGCTCGCCGACATGCTGCACATGGACCCCGCCGACCTGCGCCTTAAGAACATCGTGCGCGAGGGCGAGACCATGCCGCAGTACTACAACGAGAAGCTCAACGCCTGCGCGCTCGACCGCTGCCTGCTGCGTGCGATGGACATGATCGGCTGGCGCGACAAGCCGCTGGCCGTGGACCTGGGCGACCGCGTGCGCGCCCTGGGCTGCGCGCTCACCATGCAGGGCTCGGGTATCTCCAACGTGGACATCGCCGGCATTGACATGCGCCTGGAAGAGGACGGCTTCATTACCATCGGCACCGGCGCTACCGATAACGGCATGGGCGTCGACACAATCCTGGCGCAGATTGCCGCCGAGGAGCTGGGCGTGGAGAGCTCGCTGATCGTGGTGCGCGGCGTGGACACCGATGTGTCGCCGTTCGACGCCGGCTCGTACGCGAGCTCGGGCACGTACGTGACGGGCCTGGCCGCCAAGAACGCCGCGACCGAGCTACGTGAGAAGATCTGCGTCAAGGCCGCCCAGATGTGGGATGTGGACGCCGCCGACGTGGTCTTCGATGGCCAGTAC
>JAIHTM010000297.1 GCA_022713905.1 Collinsella sp. | reverse complement strand
GACTAGAAATAAAAAGACAGGTAGATACGAATATCTACCTGTCTGTTGCTTATGGTGGAGGCGCGGAGAATCGAACTCCGGTCCACGAAAGCCCCCTGATTGGCATCTCCAAGCTCAGTCACTGGTTTAGTCTCGGACGCTTTGCGCGCAGCGACACGCTCGCGGCGTCCTAACCGGTTCGGTCTTAGCCTGCGCCATACCGATTACGTGCGCAGGAGCATTCCCCTAAAATGACGTCGCGCCGGTGTCGGGGAAATCACCGGGTTGACGCGCCGCTATAAACTAAGCAGCGAGAGCCATAGGCTCAAAAGAAGAGTTGTTGTCAATTCAATTTGACGGTACCCCTGTTTAACGAGGCGAGGAGACCTCGGCTTGCTTCCTCTCTCAGAGCTATCGTGTCGAAACCAGTCGCCCCCGAATGTCGGGAAAGTCTGGATGGCATCGGGCCTGAAAACACCCGATAACCGTCGACTTTTCAAGGAACATGCGGGGCAAGCCCCGCTTGTGGAGTGTTATCTTACCACGTTCTGAAAGCGGACAGCTGTTCTATGCACGAGCTGTGAAGACCCCAATGTGCGCCGCACTTCGCACTTTTGTTACCGATCGCGTCACGTATATTTTCGCCAAGCAAAATTGACCCGTCGAAAGGACCGTTATGGATACCAAGCAGCAACTCGTCAATGCCCTCGCAGGCCTGGGCTCAACCATTACCGAAGCTATGGATGTCATCGAGGGCTTTGTCCCCTGCGGACATCCCGCCCTCACGGTATCGAACGCACTCGTCGCGCTGGACGCTGACGATGATGCAGCTCTCGCCCAGCAGCTTGAGACCGTCGAGGGCTTTATCGACCACGTGAGTGAGAACCGAGGCGTGTCCGCCTACCACGACATCGAGGTCGAGCTCGCGGGCCCCAAAGCCGATCTGCTCGCAGCAATCCGCGAGGTAGGCGCCCTTATGCAGACCGCAGGCGTCAAGAACACCCAGGTCAACGAGTGGGTCTACCGCAGCTTAGCCGCACTGAATGACTCCGACGAGAAGGCGGCCGAGAAGCTCGCCGAAGCCCCCGCCATCAAGGCAGCGCTTTTGTAATTAAAAGCCCGCGCCCGGACGACACCGATGCTGTCCGGGCGCGGGCCAGATAACGTGGATGAACACACCTGCTAACGCAGGTAAGCCTTCGCGTTGTTGAGACTGTAGGCGATCGTTGAGCCGTTATGCAGGAGCGACGACGTCTGCGGGGTAATCGCGCCGGCAATGCCGAGCGCCAAAAGCGCCGAGTTGGTGAGCATCACCTTGGAATACGAACTCGTCAGGCGGTCGATAAGCCCCTGACTCATGCGGCGCAGGCGCACGATCGCGGCGAGATCTGTATCGGTCAGGATGATATCGGCGACCTCCTTGGCGATGTCGCTTCCACCGCCCATTGCCAGCCCCACGTCGGCCAAACCGAGTGCCGGCGAATCGTTGACGCCGTCGCCCACCATGGCAACGTGGCGCCCCTCGCCCTTAATGCGCTCAACATACGCGTACTTGTCCTCGGGCAGCAGCTCGGCCTTAAACTCGTCGACACCCGCCTCGCGAGCAATGCGCTCGGCCGTGCGCTCCGAGTCGCCCGTGAGCATGACCACGTGCTTAACGCCCAACGCGTGCAGGTCGGCGATGGCCTCGCGAACCCCGGGCTTAAGCGGGTCCTCGATACCGAGCACGCCCACAACGGTGCCATCGACCGCCAGGTACAGCGGCGACAGCCCCTGCATCTGGGACTCGATTTGCTCCTTAATGTCGGACTCGAGCTGCGCGCTCTCATCCTCAAATACAAAGTGCGCGGAACCGATGATGGCGCGACGCCCTTCAATGGACGAAGCGATGCCGTGCGCCACGATGTACTCGACGGCGGCATGGCGCTCGCGGTGCTCGAGCCCGCGCTCGCGGGCGGCGTTGACCACGGCACGCGCCACCGGATGCGGAAAATGCTCCTCCAAGCAAGCGGAAAGGCGCAGGATCTCGTCCTCGCTCCAACCATCGGTGGTGAGCACGCAGGCAAGACGCGGCTGCGCCTCGGTCAGTGTACCGGTCTTATCAAAGACAATGGTGTCGGCCTTTGCAAACGACTCAAAGTACTTGGCGCCCTTGACCATAACACCCATCTTGGCAGCATCGCTCATGGCAGTCATGACGGCGACGGAACCCGTGAGCTTGAGTGCGCACGAGTAGTCGACCATCAGTGCCGCCGAGGTCTTGATGAGGCTGCGGGTGGTAAGCGCAACCAGGCCCGCGAGCAGGAAGTTCCACGGGACGATCTTGTTGGCGAGGTCTTCCATGTGCGACTGGCCCTCGGACTTGAGCGAATCGGCCGTCTGCACGAGCGAGACGATCGAGCGGAGCTTGGTCTGCGCCGTGTTGGCGCGCACGCGCACCAAGATGCTGCCGTCTTCCACGACGGTACCGGCGAACACATCGTCGCCCACGCTTCGCTCGACGGCCAGCGGCTCGCCGGTCAGGGTCCCCTGGTTGACCATAGCGCTCCCCTGCTCGACAACACCGTCGATGCAAATGGACATGCCAGTGCGCACGGCGACCAAATCGCCGGGCTCGAGCTCGGTCGCGGCAACGCTTACCTCGGTGTCGCCGACAACCTTTTGCGCCTTGTCGGGCACATCGAGCAGCGAGTTGATGAGCTCGTTTTCGCTCATGGCGCGAGTGTAGTCCTCGAGCAGCTCGCCCACGTTGAGCAAGAACATTGTCTGGCCCGCGGTGTCGACATCACGCTTGACGAACGAAATGCCGATGGCCGAAGCGTCGAGCACAGGAACGGTCAGGCGCGGCTGTGCCAGCTCATGAAGGGCAGCGCGCAAAAATGCCATGTAACCGGCCACGACAAACACCGCACGCAGAGGCGTCGGCAAGAACC
>JAIHTM010000296.1 GCA_022713905.1 Collinsella sp. | reverse complement strand
CACCGCAACTGATGGGGCGGGATGGCGGGTGCTAGCTGCTGCGTGGTTTTGCTAGTAGCTCACCTGGCAGGGAATGCCGAGGGCTTGGACGCGCGCGGCAATGGCGTCGAGCACCTCGGGCGCTGCTTTGGCAAGGCCGGCGACCGGTGTCTCGCGCGCCACCGTGTAAATGGTCGCCTCCTGCGGACGAATGCGCTCGAGCGCCGCGAGCCAGGGGGCAACGTACTCCTCGCCAGTGTTGTCGATGAGCTTGCCCTGATACTCGCCGGTCAAAAAGATCGTCTGGATAATGACATGACTGTCAAAGCTCGTGAACGTCTCGATCTGGTGCTCCACATCGTAGGGGCCAACGGGTTGATCGAGCAGCTGGATAAATGCCAAGTCGACCGTATCGAGCTTGAGGATGTTGTCGTCGACCATCATGAGCGCGTCGTGCACCTCGGGGCGGTCGGCGCGCGTGCCGTTGGAGAGCACGGCGATCTTGGAGTTTGGGGCAAGCTCGTCGCGCAGCGCGACGGCGCCGGCGATGGCCTGCGGAAACTCCGGTGCGGCGGTGGGCTCGCCGTTGCCTGCGAAGGTGATCACATCGGGGAGCTCGCCCCCGGCTGCCATCTCGCGCAGCTTTGCCTCGAGCGCGTCGAGTACCACGGCAGCTGTGTTGTACGGCTCATGGCAGGGGCGCTCGGCGTTGAGGCCGTTTTCGCAGTAAATGCAGTCGAATGTGCAGATTTTGCCGCTGGCCGGCATCATGTTGACGCCGAGCGAGAGACCAAGGCGACGGCTGCGAACGGGCCCAAAGATGGGGCTGGCATTTAGAAACGTAGACATAGGTATCTGCTCCTCAAGACAATTAACCTTAAGCATAGCATCGGCTCCAACGTATGGTCCGGGCTTGTGCTTTGCAGGTTTCGTTTTTTAACTCTGTCTTCGATGCCGCGTCATGAAAGGCATCGGGTCGGGTACAGTTAATCTGTTAACAAAGCGCAAGACGATGGGGCACAACATGGATTTTACGGTCGAGAATGCGGGCACTACGATCGCCTGCCGCGAGTATGCCGGCCCGGTTGTATCGTCCGATGCACCCGCCTTGGTGTGCGTGCACGGCGCCTGCGTCGACGGTGTCTTTTTTGACGGTATCGCCCGCGAGCTCGCCTGCGACTATCGCGTCATTGCCTACGACCGCCGCGGTTGCGGCGAGAGTGGCGACGCTGCAGACGGACGCTACGACCTCGCCGCCCAAGCCGCCGACCTGCAAGCTGTTATCGAGCATATTGGCGCTCCGGTAAACGTGCTCGCGCACAGTGCCGGTACGCTGGTGGCCCTGGAGCTTCTCCGTGCAAACCCCGCCATAATCTCGCGTGCGATTCTGCATGAACCCGCCGTGACGGATGAGGGTGCCGGTCTGGGCGCGGCCCCGGTTTTGCTCGAGATGATCGCCGCAGGAAAGGTCTCCAGGGCATTACGGGCCTTCCTGGGCGCCATCGGCGATTCGGACCCTGAGGCCCCCAAGTTAACCGAGGCAGAAGCCAAGCATGCCCTGCGCAACGGCCGCAGTTTCATAGCGAACGAATACGGGATTACTATGACCTGCGTTCCCGATTGGGATAGCGTTCGCGCGTCGAAAACGGTGGCCGCCGTGCTTTTGGGCGAGCTTTCGATTGGCACGCCCCGCGAGGCGGGTACGAGGATGGCGGCTGAGCTTTTGGATTGCCCCCTCGTAACGATTCCCGGCGCGCACAACGGCCTGCGCGATCGCCCGGCAGCGGCTGCCCAGACTGTCCGTGGCATCCTGGGGTTCTAGCAGCTGCAAAAAAAACAAAACAGGCTTCATCCGCAAACGTTTCGGCCGTGTTAACAAATGCGCTCAAAACCTTACGTTTGCGGCTTCAATCGCGCCGTCTGCCAACTCATAAAAATGTAACAGCATTCACGTGCCTACCTGCATCGACAAGGTGTTACCCTTGTAACATTTGGAACCCACCGCTCCATGCGAAACTATCGAAAGGGCCCCGTATGCTCAATAATCACGAGGTCAATCTAACCGACGAGGAGGCCGCCGCCGAGGTCGCCCGTGTCGCAAGGACCTACCCCGTGGTACGTTTGCTGTCGGCCGATCAGATTAAGAGCGAGCCTAACTGCCTGCTCGCCGGCGATCGCTGCCCTTGTCTGCGTCAGTCGAGTCTTGAGGCCTTGACAGATTCCGATGAGGTGTCGGAGCAACTGCTCAACGATGGTGTTGAGTACCGCGCCCGCCTGCGCCCTCTAAAGGTCGAGGGCGAGCCTCATGTCTTGCTGATGGTGCGTCCGATTGATGAGCAAGAGGCTGCAGAAGAGGACCTTGTCTACACCGACGTGCTGACGGGCGTGTGCAATCGTCGATATTACGAGGAAAAGCTCCGTAGCGCCCGCATGAAGGCCGGCGTTGCGATGATCGACCTTGATGATTTTAGGGTCTTCAACGATACGTGTGGCCGCCATGCCGGCGACCTTGCGCTCGGTGCTGTGGCAACAGCCATACGCAGCGGTATTCGTTCGACTGACGAACTTGTGCGCTATGGCTGCGACAAGTTTGTAGCTGTCATGCCCAATATTCCCTCCGATGACTTTGCCCGTCGTCTGCGTCAGGTATCCGATGCCGTTCATGCCACGATTATTCCGGGCCATGAGCACGTGAGCTTGACGGCATGTGTTGGTGGCGTTCGCATTCATGGCGAGACGGTCGATGAGGGCGTTGGCCGCGCTGTCCAGTTACTGAGCCGTGCCAAGGCAAAAGCCGGTACGGTCGTGACCGATGGCGATTCCATCGAGGCCTTCCAAAGCGAAAGGCTCTGTTAGACCAGGATTGACATGCCGACCTGCCGGCTAACTCGCCGTCTCCCCGTCGGGCGCCGGCATCTTGACCCTCATCTCGAACGGCATC
>JAIHTM010000295.1 GCA_022713905.1 Collinsella sp. | reverse complement strand
GTACAGGTCCACGGCTCTGTCGCGCTGCTCCCTGCTGTACTTCGCCATGAGGGGGTTCTCCTCCCGGTCAGGGAGTCCAAGAAAACGTCACCACCTCGATGTGAGCGGCGGGTTTCAGGCCGTTTCGGCGTTGGCCGGTCCTGCTGGTTGTTGGTTATTGCATTGGTTATTGCATGAGGGCGTGGGTCTTGCGCCAGGATTCGCCCTCGAAGCGGATCATCCGTCCGTGGTGGACGGTGCGGTCGATGATCGCGGCGGCCATGTTGGGGTCGCCGAAGATCCTGCCCCATCCGCTGAACTCGATGTTGGTGGTGTAGATGATGCTCTGGGTCTCGTACGCGTTGGTGACGACCTGGAACAGGAGCCTGCTGCCGTCCTCGTCGATGGGCACGTAGCCGAGTTCGTCGATGACGAGCAGCGGGGTCCTGCCGATCGCGGCGAGTTCCCGGTCGAGCCGGTTGTCCGATTGGGCCCTGAGGAGCCGCATGACCAGGCCTGCGGCGGTGAAGTAGCGTGCGGGTATGCCCTTGCGGCATGCGTTCCTGCCGAGCGCGATGGCGAGGTGGGTCTTGCCGGTGCCGGGAGGGCCGAACAGGACGAGGTCGTCGTGGCCGGCGATGAAGTCGAGGGTCGTGATCTGCCCGCGCCCGTAGTCGACGGGGAAGCGGATCGGGGTCCAGTCGTAGCCGCCGAGCTCCTTGTCGGCGGGGAATCCGGCGGCCTTGAGCAGGCGTGAGCGTTTGGAGCGTTCCCTGGATTCGATCTCGGCGTTCATCCACGATTCCATGAATTCCATCTGGCTGGGGGTCGCGTCCGCGAGCTGGTCGGCGAGGACCTGGCGGGTCAGAGGCAGCCGTCTGGCCAGGGTCATGATCGTTGCGATTCTTTCGCCGGTGGACGCGCGCCTGCGTTTCATGTCGGGCATGACGACCGGCGGACGGTGGGTTCCCATGGTCAGGCCTCCTTCCTTTCCCATGGCTGTCGGGGTTTCATGAACACGTCGTATCCGGTCAGGTCGGGTACCGACTGCTCGTACGGCTTCTCGCCGGCGGCGATGCGCCGGGCCATGGTGGTCACACTGGCCTCGTCGATCGCGTGCCCCTGTTCGACCAGGTGCTCTCCGGCCCGGACGGCGGCCTCGAAGCCGGACGCGGCGCTGGCCTTGGCGATGACGCGGAACGTGGTCCTGCGTGTCTTGGCGTCCATGCGGTCGATGGCGATCCTGAGTTTGTCGGGGAAATCGTCACGGATGGTGGAATCGGTCCATGCGTGGGTCTTGCGGCTCAACGCGGGCAGGAGCGTGGCGGGGTTGCGCACCGTGGCCGGCGAATCCCCGTACACGCGCGGCAGTCTGGCACAGGTGCGTCCGTCCTGGGTGCGGATCGTCACGTCGAACGCGCGCAGACCCACGTCGAGAGTCCAGCCGCGCCACGAGGGGCCGGCGAGGTAGTAGTTGCCGTCGATCTGCACACGCCCGTCCTTGTCGGCCTTCCTCACCTCCCAACGGATCGCGTCGTACGGCTTGGCGGGAAGCGGCTGCATATCCATCTTCTCACCGGCGAACAGGCCGCCGATCGGCGCGCCCTTGCGGTAATGCGTCTCCTTGGCCATCGCGTCGCAACGCTCCAGCATGTACCGGGTCAGTTGGCCGTGGGACTCTGCGTTGAGCATGGGCACCATGATGTTGCGGCGCAGGAACCCGACCGCGTTCTCCACGCTGCCCTTCTCGTTGCCCGAGTTCGGGTTGCAGAACCTGGTCTCCAGCCGGTAATGCTCCACGAACAGTTCGAACACGTGCACGACGGTGACCTTGTCCCACGCGATCCGATGGCCGGCGCCGGTGGCGTTGTCAAGCACCAGCGTCAGGGGGACCGCGCCTATGTGCTCGAACACCGTGCGCAGCCCCGCGCACACGCATTCGGCGTTCTCCCCGGGCAGGGCCACGCAGTAGCGCATGTTCGAATACGGGAACGTGACGACCAGGCAATGCACGTCGACCCGGTCCCCGCCGACCACGGCCTGCGCCATGCCGAAATCGACCTGCGCCTCGCCCGGATGCCACTTGAGCTCCAGATACCCGTCCGACGGGAGGCGATGCTCCTCGCGCCACCGTTTCACGTACCGCTGCACCGGCGAATACGAGCCCTCGTAGCCCTTCTCCGACACGAGTCTGTCGTACACGCGCTTGGCGGTGTGCCGCTGCTTGCGGGGCATGAACCGGTCCGCCTGCAGCCACCCGTCCACCGTCGCCCTGAACGGATCGAGCTTCGACGGCCGCGATACGGAGCGCTCCGGTCCGGGAGAGCAATCCTCCCTCCCGGCGTACTTCGCGACCGTGTCGCGGGCCACGCCCACCTCTTTCGCGATGCTCCTCCATGACATGCCATGCGCGTCAAGCACCCTGATACGTTGTTGTACGGACACCGGTACCGTCATTCCTTTCCTTTCCCGAGAAAACCGAACGGTTTGACTTTCAACTCGGGAAACTAGTCCAGGCAGGACGGGCCGGTGTTCGTTTCTCACCACACGCTGAAGTGGACCAGAACCTGCCGCTCACATGGAAGACATCCACACGCTCACACGGCCCACTTTCTATTGAACAGACACAATGGATCGACGCGCAGGACGAGGCCACGCGGCGCGACAGCCTGCGTGCCCTGCTGCACGCCGACGGCGAGAGCGGCTGGCGGGCGGCCGTGGCCGGCATGCTCGAGATCCTCGAATCCACCGGAGGCACGGACCGGGCCGGGGTATGTCTGGCCGCGGCACGCCACGCCTCGGGCCTGGGACCCGTGGCCTACGACGACCCCGTGGACCTGAGCGAATACGACATCGCCTACACCTGTGTTTTAGCAAGTTGGCGTCCGCTTTGTGAGCGGTGTTTTTCCGCAGTGTAGGCAGCGGGTTTTCCGCAGGGTGTGCGGTATCGGCCGCTGCCTGT
>JAIHTM010000294.1 GCA_022713905.1 Collinsella sp. | reverse complement strand
CCCGCGCACGGAACGGGAGGGGGCTAAAGGTAGGAGTCTACCGGTGGGTTGACCCCACCGGACAGACGATGACCAGGTGATCCTCTACAGGATCGTCAAGGTTTCCGTGGGGTACCCGTTGGGTACTTAGAGCAGCACGCAGGCGACGGTCAGGATGACGGCGCAGACGACGGAGAGCGCGACGATGAGCTTAAGGGCAAACTTGAGCCAGGTCGTCCACTCGATCTTGGCCAGGGCGAGACCGCCCATGATGGCGCCGGAGGTCGGGGTGAACAGGTTCACGACACCGATGGCGGCGGAGAAGATCATGACCATGACCTCGGGCGAGAAGCCAAGCTTAACAGCCAGCGGTCCCATGATGGGCATGGAGACGGTGGCCATACCGGAGGTCGAGGGGATCAGGAAGGACAGGCCGAAGTAGACCAGGAAGCTCATGGGAGCGAAGATCACGCCGGACAGGCCAGCCAGGGCATTGGCGGCAGCGTCGAGGACGAAGACGTCGAGGCCGGTGTTAGCCATGAGGACGGAGATACCACGGGCGAGGGCGATAACGAGAACAACGGACATCATGTCGGCAGCGCCGGTGATGAAGGTGTTGACGATCTGCTTCTCGGACAGGCCACCGATGATACCGATCAGGACGGCCATGAGGAAGAACCAGGTGGAAGCCTCGTCGAAGTACCACTGGCCAATGGGCAGGCCGGTGATCAGGGCAGACCAGCCCTGGACGACGGCGTTACCATCGGCGTCGTAGACAGCGCCAGCGTCGAAGAAGTTGGCGACGCCCTCGTTGAGATCGGCTAGCGGAATGAAGCCGACGATCATGACGACGAAGGTGAAGGCGAAGGCGATCAGAACACCCTTCTGACGACCGGTGAGCCTGACCTCCTTGTGGACCTCGGAAGCAGCCTTGCCGTGAGCCTCTTCGGCGTCCTTGAGCTCCTGCATCGACAGGATGGTGGAACCCTTGTCAGCCTTGACCTTCTTGGCATAGTTCATCACGAAAACGATGGACATAGCGGTAGTGACAATCCACAGAACGGCACCGAGGCCGATGATGATGGACTGGTTGACCTCAATGCCAACGCCGGTCAGAGCGTCGACGGCAGCGCCGACGGCGAACGGGTTAACCGTGGAGCCCAGGCAGCCGCAGCCAGCGCCGAGCAGGACGGTAGCGGCGCCGACCATGGGGTCGAAGCCAGCGGCCATCATGGTAGCGGCGAGCAGGGCGTAGAAGGGAACGGTCTCCTCGCACATACCATAGGTGGTACCACCGAGGGAGAAGATGAGCATAAGGACAGGAACGAGCATGATCTCGTTGCCCTTAAGCTTCTGCACCAGAACGGCGATGCCGTTGTCCAGAGCGCCGGTCTCGGTCATCATACCGAGGAAGCCGCCCAGGATCATAACGAAGAGGCAGACGGGCAGAGCGTCAGCGAAGCCCAGGATCGGGGCGGTGCAGAAATCGCTCAGGCGGGCTGCAGTAACCGCGCCGCCGGACGTGCCGGAGACGATAACGGTAATCACTGCAACAATTGCCAGCAGAGCTAGAAGAATGGTGAACGATGAAGGCATACCGCGCTTTTTCTTAGCGGTCTCAGTCATGGTTCTCATCCCCCCTTCATAAATCATTTAACTTTCTCGCGCTAAGCGGATCTTCCGTGCCGTGCCCACCGCCCGACGCGAGATATTTACCAGACAAAGCCGCTCGGGGTGTGCAGCAAGACACCCCGAGCGAGATGCTAGATGCTCTTACTTGAGCGTGGCGTACATGACAGCCTTGATGGTGTGCATGCGGTTCTCGGCCTCGTCGAAGACCTTGGAAGCGGGGCTCTCGAAGACCTCGTCGGTGACCTCCTGCTCGGTGATGCCGAACTGCTCGCACTTCTCGGCGCCAATCGTGGTGTTGGTGTCGTGGAAGCTGGGCAGGCAGTGCAGGAAGATGGCACCCGGGTTGGCCATAGCCATGACCTCGGAGGTAACACGATACGGGGTAAGCTGAGCGATGCGCTCGGCCCAGACCTCGTCGGGCTCGCCCATGGAGACCCACACGTCGGTGTAGATAACGTCGGCACCGGTGACGCCGTCCTTGACGTCGGTGGTCAGCTTGATGGTGCAGCCGTTGGCCTCGGCGATGGGCTTGCAGGCCTCGATGACGTCGTCAGCGGGCATGCACTCCTCGGGGCCGCAGGCCACAAAGTTCATACCGAGCTTGGAGCAGACGACCATGAGGGAGCGAGCAACGTTGTTCTTGCAGTCGCCCATGAAGACGAGGGTCTTGCCCTTGATGTCGTAGTTGAAGTTCTCCTGGACGGTCAGGATGTCGGCGAGCATCTGGGTGGGATGCCACTCGGTGGTCAGGCCGTTCCACACGGGCACGCCGGACTTAGCAGCGAGCTCCTCGACGTCGTCCTGGGCAAAGCCACGGAACTCGATGCCGTCATACATGCGGCCAAGAACGCGGGCGGTGTCCTCGATGGACTCCTTCTTGCCCATCTGCGACGAACCGGGATCGAGGTAGGTGACGCCCATGCCCAGGTCCATGCCGCCGACCTCGAAGGCGCAGCGGGTACGAGTGGAGGTCTTCTGGAAGAGCAGAACGATGTTCTTGCCCTCGAGATAGCGGTGCGGAACGCCAGCGCGCTTCATATCCTTGAAGTTCTTGGAGAGCTTGAGCAGGTACTCGATCTCCTCGGTGGTGAGGTCGAGAAGCTTGAGGAAGCTACGGCCGGAGAGGTTAACACCCATGGTTCGATTCCTTTCGAAGAAATGAATTACGTAAGTATTAGTGTTGCCCGTTTAACGGGCGAAGCCGGTGCGGTTGTAGGGGGACCGCACCGGAAACGGAAAGACTTAGAGGTCCTCGCGCCAGAAGGGCATGCTCATGCAGCGCGGGCCGCCACGGCCGCGGGAGAGCTCGGCGGAGGGCACGACGAGAAGGTCCAAGCCCT
>JAIHTM010000293.1 GCA_022713905.1 Collinsella sp. | reverse complement strand
TTATAGATAGCTATATTATAGGAAGGGATAATATAGCTATCTATAACGTAAAGAAAGGATGGCCCTGTGTTTATCGGAAGAACAGCGGAAATGTCCGAGCTCAATCGACTGTATGGCACGGACTCCTTTGAAATGCCTGTGATTTACGGCCGCCGTCGTGTGGGTAAAACGCGCCTTATCACAGAGTTCATCCAAGGCAAGAAAGCTATTTACTTTCAAGCTCGTCGTACCAATGCGGAGGCAAACCTGCACGGCTTTAGCCAGGCGATACTTGCAGGCTCGGTTGGTGCTGCAGGCGTGTCGTTTCGTAGTTTTGACGAGGCGTTCGATGCGTTGGCCACCATGGCTCGCACGGAACGTTTGGTTGTCGTGATTGACGAGTATCCCTATCTCGCCCAATCGAATCCCGAAATCAGCTCGTTGCTGCAAGACAAGATCGATCACCTGTACAAAGAGACCAAGCTCATGCTTATCCTGTGCGGGTCGTCGCTTTCGTTTATGGAAGAGCAGGTGTTGGGCTACGAGAGTCCGCTATACGGTAGGCGTACGGCCCAGTTTAAGATCATGCCGCTCGATTTTACGACGACCCTCGGCCTGTGGCAGAGCATGGGTCGCGAAGACGCTGCGGTTTGCTATGGCATGACGGGCGGCATTCCTGCATATATCGAGAAAGTCGATCCTGCCGCGCCGCTCAAGGACAACATCAAACGTCTTTTTCTTACTCCTACGGGCTATCTCTTTGAGGAGCCGAGTAACCTGCTATTGCAAGAGTGCCGCAATCCCGAGCAATATGATGCGATCGTGCAAGCAATTGCTCAGGGGCGCTCGAAGATCTCGGAGATTGCGAGCTCTACGGGAATCCCTGCGAGCAACGTAAAGAGCTATGTGGATAAGCTGGCGTCGCTTGGGATTGTCGAGCGCGAGCTGCCCCTAAACGAGACGAGCAATAAGCGAGCCGTGTATCTGCTGAGCGACCAGATGTTTAGGTTCTGGTATAAGTTTGTGCCGCAGAACATTGGGCTGATTCAAAACGATATGGCCGAGATGGCGTATAAGCGCATTGAGCCGCACGTATCGGATTACATGGGTACGGTCTTTGAGCTTATATGCAGACAATACGTGTACGAACTCGCGCGCGCGGACCAGCTCGATGTGGTTCCAGCGAGCGTCGGGCGTTGGTGGGGGACGGATAATCGCACGCATATGCAGGAAGAAATCGACTTGATTGTTGACGATGGCGAGGGCGCTGCGCTGTTTGCGGAGTGCAAATGGCGCAATGAACCGGTGGGCGAGGACGTGCTGCAAAAGCTCGTGCATCGAAGCGAGCTCTTTAGGCGGCAGCACAAAAGCTATGCGATCTTCTCGAAGCGAGGCTTTACGCAAGGATGTCAGGAAGCTGCGGCGAGCAGGGGAGATGCCAAGCTGATTTCGTTTGCCGAGATGTGCGAGCGGAGATAACCAAGCACGCTCTGATGTGATGCTCGGAATGGGATGCGCTTTCCCTTTGCGGCCTTTGGCGGAAACTACGTCCCGGATTCCCGCTTCAGGATGGGATGCCGTTTCCGATAGAGGCATGGGGCGGAAAGTGCGTCCCAGAATCCGGCGCAACGCCGCTGGAGTAGGGGGGCGAGCTCCGGACTTTGTAACCGAAAATCCATTTGTTAAACCTGGCACCCGTGGGTAGAATAAGGTCGACGGCAGCCCAAGGGTGATAGCTGGGCAGCGCCGTTACTTCGATTAAGGGGTCAATGCCTTAGAGGCGTCGACCCCTCTTTTTCTGCTTCGTACGCTGCTTGAGTGCCTCGGTAAGTCCGATAAGCGCCGTGAGGAGCGAGACCAAAGCGGTCAGGAGCTTCACGAAATCAGTCAGATCGGTCATGGGCATCACCTCCCGTCGCATGGAGGGCGCTGCCCGGCACATGGAACTGCCGTCAACAACTGCAATTCTATCAAAGTACAGCTAAAAATACGAATATATGTTCGATAATAACAGCGATGCAATTCTCTCAAAGCGTGGCTTTACGCAAGGGTGTTGGATGGCCGCGCTGTGCGATTTCATGTCCGCACGGGCGCCTATCCTTACGGCAATGTAGCCGCCTATTTAACGAGCGGCAGTTGACGGAGAAAGGCCCCGATCGTGCCAGACAAAAAGACGCCGGGTATCTCGGCTATCGATACGACGAACTTTGCGCGCCAGATTGTGCTCGACTTTGAGTTTGCGCCGGTGCCAAAGCAGCTCCAGGGCCGCGGGCTGCGCAACGAGATTATTGAGGTCGGCGCCGTCAAGCTCGATAACCGCGGCAACGTGATGGGCGAGTTCTCGCAGTTTGTGCAGACGGAATATGCCGAAGGCGTTGCGTATCCCGTCCGCGAGCTCACGGGGATATCGGCCGTGGATACCGCCACGGCCGATCCTCTCTACGTGGTAATCAAAAGGCTCAACGATTGGATCGGTCGCTACTCCGCCCAGGTGGTCTGCTGGAGCGGGGCGGACCACCGACAGCTTGTGATCGAGTGCCAGGCAAAGCGTATCGACCTTGCCGCCTTTCCTTCGGACTGGGCCGATCTGCAGGCGTTTTACACCTTGATCATGGACGTGGGCAGCCACGGGCGCGTCTCGTTGGGTGACGCGGCAACGTGGTTTGGCATCGATTTTGATGAGTCGACGGGCCACGCCCACAGTGCTCTGGCCGATGCACGCGTGACCGCCAAGTTGCTCAAGCAGGTGATGGGCGGAGACTACCGCGTGAGTCCGTGCGCTCAGGAAGTTCGTCAACGATGGGGGATGGGCGAGCGAGCCCAGACGCGTCTCTCCAGCAAGTGCCCAGAGCTGAGCGAGTTGTTGCTGAAGCTGAAGGCGGAGGGGGGTGTTCCTATAGTTTTGTCAACTGGGAAATGCTCTCCGTGCGACCGAATCGCGGCATGCTGACGCCAAGCCATTAGGCCGGTGGGCTTCAGTCT
>JAIHTM010000292.1 GCA_022713905.1 Collinsella sp. | reverse complement strand
GCACGAACAGGAGGCCACTTAATGTGGCCTCCGTCGTGAGCAGGACTGTAGAGCAGGAAACTTAGCCCGTGCCGGGGCCGCTGAGCCCTGACCGGCGGGATACACAGGTTCAGATGGGGCTTTGATGCATGGGTGGTCTGTTGTTGTGCAAATGGGTATCATACTGTGGTTATTGCATCGACTCTGTGATGCATGTTTGTACGTTCCCGGCGGTCGGTTTGCCAGAAGCGCCCCGTCGGTTGTTCCAGACCCGTTTCGAAGAAAGGAAACCACACTAACCTATGGCAGCTAAAAAATCATCTCCCTTGAAGATCATTCCGCTCGGCGGCCTTGACGGCATCGGCAAGAACATGACGGTCTTCGAATGCGGCGACGACATGGTGCTCGTTGACGCTGGCCTCATGTTCCCCGACGATTCCCAGCCCGGTATTGACCTGGTGCTTCCCGACTACACCTATGTTCTGGAGAACGAGGAGAAGCTCCGCGGTATCGTCGTCACCCACGGCCACGAGGACCACACCGGTTCGCTTCCGTATCTGCTGCAGGACCTCAACAACAAGGTGCCCATCTTCTCGAGCAAGCTGACGCTTGGCTTTATCGAAGGCAAGCTTTCTGAGTTCCGCATCCGCGCACCCAAGTTCCGCGAGGTTAAGGGCGGCAGCCATGTCAACCTCGGCGGCATCTCGCTCGACTTCTTCTCGATGACGCACTCCATCCCCGGCGCTCTGGGCGTGTTCATTCGCACCAATCAGGGCACCGTTATGCACACTGGCGACTTTAAGCTCGACCAGACGCCCATCGATGGTGTCACGCCCGACTATGCCGCTATCAGCCGCTTTGCCAAGCAGGGCATCGACCTGTTGCTGTCCGACTCCACCAATGCCACGGTTCCCGGCTTTACCAAGTCCGAGGCCGAGGTTGGTCCCAACCTACTGCATGCCATCAAGAACGCCCCGGGTCGCGTGTTCGTCGCTTCGTTCTCGAGCCATATCCATCGTTTGCAGCAGATCTGCGATGCCGCCCGCAAGTGCGGCCGTAAGGTCGTTGTGACCGGTCGCTCCATGCTCACCAACACCCGCGTCGCGCGCGAGCTGGGCTACCTCAACATCGACGATGCCGATATCATCGATGCCTTCGATATCGATAACCTGCCCGACGACAAGATCGTCGTCATGTGCACCGGTTCGCAGGGCGAGCCGCTGTCGGCCCTGTCCCGCATGGCCAATGGCGAGCACAAGACGCTCTCTATCCACGAGGGCGATACCGTCATCCTCTCGGCAACTCCCGTTCCCGGCAACGAGAAAGCCGTTCAGCAGGTCGTCAACAGCTTGGCCAAGCTCGGCTGCGACGTGTGGGATAAGAACCGTGCTCTTGTCCACGTCTCGGGCCACGGCAGCCAGGAGGAGCTTAAGCTCCTGATGGCCATGGCCAAGCCCACGTACTTTATGCCGGTTCACGGTGAGGCCGTGCATCTGCGCGCCCATGCCCAGCTGGCCCGCAAGATGGGCATCAAGGATGATCACATCTTTATCCTCGATAACGGCGACACGCTCGAGATGCGCGGTGGTATCGTCAAGCGTGGTACGCCCGTCGAGTCCGGCGTCGTCTACGTCGACGGCCTGCGTATCGGCGATACCGACCCCATCGTCCTGCGCGATCGCCAGAAGCTCGCCAATGACGGTATGGTCACGGCCGTCGCCATCGTCTCGCTCAAGCACAAGAAGATTGAGGCCATCGAGTTCTCGGGCCGCGGCGTCTCGTTTGCCATCGACGACCAGTTCTCCGAGGATGCCTCCGCGTCTATTATGAAGACGATTGAGAAGGGCAAGTTCAGCTTTACGAGCAGCGGTTCCGATGCCATTCGCAAGGCCGTGCGCGACTCGCTCTCTAACTTTATCTGGAGTCGTACGCGCACTCGTCCGATGATCATCCCGGTCGTCATGGAGGTTTAGTTTGGCGCGCGGATCTGCACAAAACGCCAAAGGCAATAAAGCCAACACCCAACCGGCATCTGCTAAGGGTGCCGGTTCCCATCTTCGTGCCAATAAGGGCCACGAGACCGACTTCGACGATTTTGAGCCCCTGGTCGAGCCCTCGGCCAACCGCGATATCGCCGGCGTGGTCATCGCCGTTTTGGCGATTGCGTCCTTCATTGCCGTGATTTCGCCGGCGACTGCACCCGTTACGGCTGCGGTTGCCGGTTTCTACCACCTGGGCTTTGGTCTGGGCGCCTACGTGCTGCCGATCGTTATTTTGCTGTTTGCCGCCACGCTCTTTTTAGGCGAGGACTCGCCGCTCAACGTGCGCTCTGTTGCGGGCGGAGCCGTGGTCTTTATCGCCGTCGTCTCCATTCTTTCGCTGATGGTGCCGGGTACGAGTGTCTCGTGTGACCTTATGTTCACGCCGCAAAATTTGTCCGCCTCGGGTGGCTACATCGGTGCGTTTATTGCGAGTGCGCTGCAGAATGCCCTGGGTAAGCCTATCGCGATGGTAGTCCTGTTGGGCCTTGTCGTCGTGGGCTTGGTCATCATCGGCTTTTCGGTGGGTGGCGTGCTGCGCTCTGCTCGCGACCGTGCGGCCGATTTTGCCGAGCGCCGTCGTGCCGATGTTAACGCGAGCCCGTGGGGTGACGACGAAGCCCTGTCGGTGCCCGGCGTTGCCCGTCCGCACCTGAGCATTCTTCGTCAAAAGGGCTCCGATGCTGCCGTGACCACGGTCATGGGCAACGATGTGGACCCGGTTTTGGACGATGACGACGAGGACGAGAATCCGTTTGTCGACGTGTCCGAGTCGGTTGAGGTTGAGCGCGCTAAGACGACGCTGCTGCCGCGCCGCCATGCCAAGAAGGGCAAGGCTGCGCCTAAGCTCAATACAAGCGAGCCCGACCCGTCTTGGTCCGATAGCGAGATTGAGCTCACCGAGGGCGATGACGAGGACGACGAGGAGTAAGTAATCCCGTTCGT
>JAIHTM010000013.1 GCA_022713905.1 Collinsella sp. | reverse complement strand
ATCTGTAACCGCCCATGGATTACCTGCCTTTACTGTACGCGCGAGCGGCTCGTTCGGGTGGGCCATGTGTCCCATTCTGGGGGCCGGATTTGCGCCGTTAAGTGGCAATATGCGCGGACGCAAAAGAGGGGAGGGCCGATGCTGTCGGCCCTCCCCGGGGTTTGGTGCCCACGCTTTTAATGGAGCGCGAGCACGGGCGTGCGTGGACAATTGCTACTTGATCTCGATGCTCGAAATCTCGACGCCGCGGGCCTCTTTCACAGCCTCCTTCATGTCGTCAGGGAACTCGATGGAGTTGAGGAGTGCCTCGGCTTCTTTCTTATGCTGGTCGAAGTTCGGGATGAGGATGTAGATGCTTCCCGGCTCAACGTCGGTAAAGAGCATGGTTGAGGTGCCGCTGTTGTCCTTGTACGTTCCGGTGAGCCATGTCCTGCCGTTGTACTCGACGGGGTCGCCGTCTTCCCACTGGAACGTCCCCGTATGCCTTTCGGCCTGCTCGGCAAAGGACTCTTCGGCCGTCATCTTCTCTTGCCAAACGGGGATGAATTGGTCGACCGTGGTGTTCTCGTTCTCGGGGAAGGTGAGATGGACTCTGTCGGCGTTCTTACCGGCGGAGTCGCTTACGCCGACGCCTTCGGGCATCTCGACCTTAAACCAGATAAAGTCGGTCTTTTCGGCGACAGGAGCTTTTTCCTTGCTCTCGCTCTTGGCGGCGCTGCTGCCTCCGCTCGAAGCGCTCCCGCCGCAGCCCACAAGGGCGAGCGCGGCAAAGAGGGCGATGCAAAGGGAAAGGATCGATAGGGTCTTTTTCTTCATGGTGGCGTCCTCCTTGTCTGTTGGCGACATCGCGGCACCGCATGCTGCCGGGGCGTCGATTGTGTTTGCGGCGGATGTCTTTGTGCGTGGGTTGTATGAGTGCGTTAATACCTCCGTTCGTGGTTTGTGGTCGTTGCGCAGCCGTGCCCCAACGGGCTCCTTATTTATAGATATGCCCCGGTTTGTGCTGCCAGAGAGTCTCGAAAGGTGGGCCATGTGTCCCATGTTTGTGTTGCCGCCGCCTATCGCGTGCCATAGAAATCCGCGATGGCCAGGTGCGATGACGCACATGTGCTTATGGGCTAGACTTAGCACCATTATGTGATCGATGCGGTCGGCAGGCGGTTGCCACCCGACCGATATATACGACTTGAAGGTGCATGCGTATGAGCCAAGAGATGATGGATAAAACCTGTCGCGGTTTTGCTGAGGCATTGGCTGCGCGCGAGCCGGTTCCCGGCGGTGGCAGCGCGAGCGCCTTTGTGGGCGCGCTGGGCGCCTCACTGTGCGGAATGGTTGCCCGCTACGGTGCGGCCAATCCCGCGCTTGCTGATCGTGCGGATGGCCTGACGAGCGCATTTGCCCAGGCGGATGAGTTGGCGCAGGAGCTTGTCGACTTGGTTGCCGAGGATGTCCGTGCCTACGGGCAGGTGTCTGCCGCATACGGTATTCCGCGCGATGACCCGGCTCGAACCGCTGCGATTCAAGATGCGCTGCACGTGGCCGCCATGCCGCCGTACCGCATTATGGATGCGTGCGGTCGTGCGCTGGCGCTACTCGAGGACATGGCCGATAAGGGTTCGCGCCAGCTGCTGTCCGACGTGGCGTGCGGTGCCGTTTTCTGCCGCGCCGCCATGCAGGGTGCGAGCCTGACGCTCTTTGCCAATACCACGTCCATGAAGGATCGCGCCCGTGCCGAGGAACTCGAGGGTGCGTGCGATGAGCTGCTGGATACGTGGCTGCCGCGCGCCGATGCGCTGGCGCGCCGTGCCGCCGACGCTGCAAGGAAGAGGGGATAGCCATGGCTGATCTGCTAAAGGGTGCTCCCGTCGCCCGTGCGTTGACCGAGAAACTAGCCGCTCGCTGTGCCGCCCTGCGCGAACAGGGCGTTGTTCCGACGCTTGCTATCGTGCGTGTGGGCGAGCGCGAGGACGACCTGTCCTACGAGCGTGGCGCCCTCAAGCGCTGCGAAAAGGTGGGCATTAAAGCTCGCCGCGTTTTGCTTCCTGCCGATGTTTCGCAGGACGAGTTGTTGGCGGCGATTGGGGACATCAATGCCGATTCGGCTGTTCATGGCTGCCTGCTGTTCCGTCCGCTGCCCGCCGGCCTTGACGAGGACGCCGTTGCCGCGGAGCTCGATCCCGCCAAGGACGTTGACTCGATGACACCGGCTTCGCTGCTTACGACGCTTTCGGGCCGCGGTGAGGGTTTTGCCCCTTGCACGGCCGAAGCCGTTCTGGCGATTCTGGATCACTATGGCGTTGAGCTGGACGGTGCCAAGGTTGCCGTTGTCGGTCGCTCGCTGGTGATCGGGCGTCCTGTTGCCGCCATGCTTACGGCGCGCAATGCTACCGTGATGACGTGCCACACGCACACGCGCGACCTTGCTGCCGAATGCCGTGCTGCCGATATTGTGGTCGCCGCAGTCGGACGCGCGCGCACGATTGGTGCGGATGCGGTTCGTGAGGGCCAGACGGTCATCGATGTGGGCATTAACTGGGACGAGGCGGCCGGTGAGTTGGTCGGTGACGTCGATTTTGATGCCGCGGAGCCGATTGCTGGCGCAATCACGCCTGTCCCGGGTGGCGTGGGCGCCGTGACGACGGCGATTCTCGCCAAGCACGTGATCGAGGCGGCCGAACGCGCGGTAAAATAGGCGTTTGGAGGACGTTTAGGGGGTTGGTTAGATACCCCGTGGTCAAAAAATGCCAAATATGAGTACTGTTGCCTCGTTGGTTACATATCTTTGAGGTAGTTTTGACTCCCTAATGATAGTGAATATCGTTAGGGAGTCTCTTTTATTAGACCTTTGGGGAATTACTTTGCATAACATTCTCGTCCACTATCTCCCTGGCGCGCCGCCCGAGCGCGCGGCGCCTCCCCTCTGTCGGGGCCGGCCTGTCCGCGGGCTCGGCGAAGCCCTCGGCGGCCGAGGCCTCGGAGAACACGCGCTGCTGGGACCACTGCCCCTCGGTCTCCATGAGGCTCGCGCACGTCAGGCGCAGCATCGACTCCCTCGAGGGGAAGGACTGCACGACCCTGTAGCGGCGCTTGATCTCGCGGTTGGCGCGCTCCTGGACGTTGTTGGTGCGGAGCTTGGCCCAGTGCGCCCTGGGGAAGGCCGTGAACGCCAGCGCGGAGTCCTCGGCCCGCTCGAAGACCTCGCCGGCCCTGGCGGACACCGACGCCACCCAGGGCGCCGCCTCGGCCCACACGCAGCGCGCGAGGTCGGGGTCGTCCTGGTAGACCGCGGCGTGCACGAGGTCCCTGACGGCCGCCTTGGAGTCCTCGGGCCTGCCCGAGCAGGCGCTCTGGAGGTTGCGCTGCAGGTGCGTCACGCAGCGCTGCCAGGCGCAGCCCTGGAACAGGCGCGAGACGGCGGCCACGAGCCCGGCGTGGCTGTCGGAGACCACGAGGCGGACGCCGGCCAGCCCGCGCTCGCGCAGCCCGCCGAGGAACGCCGCCCAGGAGTCCTCGCTCTCGGTGTCGACCACGTCGCAGCCCAGGAAGTGCTTGCGCCCGTCGGCGCCCAGCCCGATCGCGGTCACGACGCCCTGCGAGACGACCGACGAGCCGACCCTGCAGCTCATGTAGGTGGCGTCGAGCCACAGGTAGCAGCACGGCGTGCCCGACAGGTCGCGGCTGCGGAACTCCGCCACCTCGGCGTCGAGGTCGGAGCAGAGGCTCGAGACCTCCGAGCTCGACAGCGAGGATATGCCCAGCCTGGACGCCACGCGCTCGACCTTGCGGGTGGACACGCCGCACACGTACATCTCCTGCACGATGGCGGCCACCGAGGTGTCGACGCGCGACCATCGCGCGAGCATGCCCTCGGGGTAGTAGGTGCCGTGCCTGAGCTTGGGTATCTCGAGCTCCACGTCGCCCACGGCGGTCTTGAGCGACCTGGGGCGGTAGCCGTTGCGGCTGTTCTCCCTGCCGTCGCTGCGCTCGTTGCGGCTCGCGCCGCACATCTGCTGGGCCTCGGAGTCCATCAGCGCGTTCATCACGCCGCCCAGCACCCTGCACGCGAACTCGCGCGCGTCGCCGCACTCCTGCCAAAGCCTACTCCAACGACGAATTCTAGGCGGTGTCCCCTCCCTTTCAAGAAAGAGAAGAGGCGGGGCATGCCCCGCCTCTTACACCACATCTCTGCGCGCTACCGCCGGGGCCGCGGTTTCGCCCTTTTTGCGTCGAAGCGATACACTGTTACCGTTTGATTTCTTCGCTCAAGGAGGATGCGCATGCCGTGCACAACGATTTTGGTTGGTAAGAACGCGAGCTATGACGGGTCGACGCTGGTCGCCCGCAACGAGGACTCGTCCAACGGGGTGTTTGAGCCCAAGCGCATGCGCGTGGTGCACCCCGATGAGCAACCGCGCGTCTATACGAGCGTCCTGAGCCATCTGACCGTTGAGCTGCCCGTTAACCCGATGCGCTACACGAGCGTCCCCGACGTTATCCCCGGTCACGGCATCTGGGCCGAGGCTGGATTCAACGAGCTCAACGTGGGTATGTCCGCAACCGAGACGCTTACCACCAACGAGCGTGTTCGCGGTGCCGATCCACTCGTCGACTACGTGCCCGCTAAGGGCAACGAGGGCGAGGACGGCTACGTTCCGGCGCAGCCCGGCGGCCTGGGCGAGGAGGACATGGTGACCCTGGTGCTGCCATACGCCAAGTCCGCCCGCGACGGCGTTCGCATCCTGGGCGATCTACTCGAGCGCTACGGCACCTACGAGAACAACGGCATTGCCTTTAGCGACGTGGACGAGATCTGGTGGCTCGAGACCATCGGCGGCCACCAGTGGATCGCCAAGCGCGTGCCCGACGACGCCTATGTGACCATGCCCAACCAGCTGGGTATCGACAGCTTTGACCTGGACGACGCCGAGGGCGCCCAGACCGACCACATGTGCTCCGCTGACCTGCGCACCTGGATGGCCGAGTGGCATCTTGATCTGACGCTGGGCGTCGAGGGCGACGGCCCGGCCGCGGTCTTCAACCCGCGCGAGGCATTTGGTTCGCACAGCGACAGCGACCATGTCTACAACACGCCGCGCGCCTGGTATATGCAGCGTTGCCTCAACCCCAGCGATGTGTGGGATGGCCCCGACGCCGACTTCACGCCCGAGAGCGACGACATTCCTTGGAGCCGCGTGCCCGAGCGCAAGGTGACCATCGAGGACATCAAGTACGTGCTCTCCAGCCATTACCAGGGCACGGAGTACGACTGCTACGGCAGCAAGGGCACGCCCGCCACGCGCGGTGCCTACCGTCCCATCGGTATCAACCGCAACAGCCAGCTCGCCGTGCTGCAGCTGCGCCCCTATGCGCAGCCTGCCTACCGCGCCGTGCAGTGGATGGCCTTTGGCTCCAACTCGTTTAACGCGCTGGTCCCGTTGTACGCCAACGTCGAGACCATGCCCAAGTACTACGCCGACACCCAGGCTCGCGTGACGTCCGAGAACTACTATTGGGCCAACCGCCTGATCGGCGCCTTGGCCGACGTCCGCTTCCACGAGTGCGGTCGCGCCGTTGAGGACTACCAGGAGAAGGTCGGCGGCATGGGCCATAAGCAGCTCCACGACGTTGACGCTGCCGTAGCCACCCTGTCCGAGGCCGAGGTGCCCGCCGAGCTGGCACGCGCCAACGAGGCCTTCGCCGAGCTTGTGCGCGTGGAGACCGATGCTCTGCTGGGCAAGGTGCTCTACACCACGAGCTGTGCCATGAAGAACTCCTTCGCGATGAACGACAATGTGAGATAAAACGCTTTGTCGCTTTCGCGCGATCTTGGGTACAAGAAGGCCAATGCAGTTGTTCATGATTGGAGCCAACCATGGTTATGAAATTCGATCAGCTTGTTAACGGCGCCATCAACGTGGGCTTTGGCGCTGCCGCCGTTGCCGTCGAGGGAGGCAAGAAGGTCCTCGACGACCTCAATACCAAGGGTGAGCAGGTGCGCAAGGACGCCGGCACTCCCGATATCGCCCGCAGCGTGTCCGACATGTTCGAGCAGGCCGGCGGCACCATCTCCGACCTGACCGAGCGCCTGGGCATGCAGGGCGAGACTGCGGCACAGCGCGTGCTCGACGAGCTCATCCTGGCCCGCGTCCGCGTTATGACCGCCCCCGAGCGCACGGCCTTCCTGGCCCATGTACGCGACATCGTCGATTCGGTCGAGGACAACGTGACCTCGGTGCCCGTCGAGTCCGTTGAGCCCGACGATGCAGAGGACACCGAAGAGGCCGAGTAGCAGCGCAGATGGCAGATTCCACCACCGATTACAACAATCTAGATCCCTTGGGTGACGAGACGGCGGTTGTCGACGAGGTCGATGCCGCCGTCTCGGGCGCTCGCAAGAAGCCGCGCGCTGTCGATATGGTGCCCGAGGAGCCCGACGCGATGGCGCCGGACGAGGAATACCAGCTCACGCCGGCGGGCCGCCGCGAGCGCATCGGGCAGATCGTTCGCCTGATCAAAAAGTACCGCGTGTGGGATAACCTTACGCCGGTTCGCCTGCGCCGCCTGCTCGAAGAGCTCGGCCCCATGTTCGTTAAAATGGGGCAGATTCTGGCTAACCGTTCCGAGATTTTGCCGCAGCGGTTTTGCGACGAGCTGCGTCGCCTGCGCTCCGACGTAGAGCCGGTGCCGTATGAGGTAGTGCTCCGCTGTCTGGAAGAGGAGTACGGCCAGCGCCTGGGGCAGATGTTCGACGCGATCGACCCCAACCCGCTCGGTAGCGCGTCGCTCGCGCAGGTACACCGCGCCCGCCTGGTGACCGGCGAGGACGTGGCCGTTAAGGTGCAGCGCCCCGGCGCGCAACAGGTCATGGCGCAGGACATCGACATCATTCGCTCGGTGGTGCGCATCGTTTCCAAGTTTGTCAACACCGATCAGTTTGTTGACCTGCACGGCGTGGTCGAGGAGCTGTGGACCTCGTTTCGCGAGGAGACCAACTTTTTGGCCGAGGCCAAAAACCTCAACGATTTCTACGACTTCCACAAAAGCGTGCACGGCGTGTCGTGCCCCAAGTCCTACCTGGACCTTTGCACCGAGCACGTCGTGGTCATGGACTACATTGACGGCATCTCGATTGCCGATCCCGAGCGCCTGGTGGCTGAGGGCTATGACCTGGAAAAGATCGGCTCGGCGATTGTCGAGGACTACTCGACGCAGGTGCTCGACGACGGCTTTTTCCATGCCGACCCGCATGCGGGAAACATCATCCTCAAGGACGGCATCGTCTACTTTATCGACCTGGGCATGGTCGGGCGCATGTCGAGTCACGACCGCGGTATCGTCAAGGACATGATTTTCGCCGTGGCCGAGGGCGACGTGCCCAAGCTCAAGGATTCGCTCATGCGCTTTGCCGTGACGCGCGGCGATTCGGCCGAGCTCGACCATTCGGCCTTTTTGTCCGACTTGGACTTTATCGTCGCCGACTTTGCGGGGCTCGATCTTAAGGATCTTGATATCGGCGAGTTTTTGACCTCGCTGCTAAACCTGGCGCGCAAAAACGACGTTGAGCTGCCGAGCGTGGTGACGATGTTCGCGCGCGGCATGGTGACACTCGAGGGCCTGCTGACCGAGTACATGCCCAACGTCAACATGATCCAGATCATCCAGACGCATATCAAAAACGAGAAGAGCGCCTATGCGCGCGTCCGCGAAATGGGGCGCGATCTTGCCGCGAGCAGCTATCGCGCGGCAAAAGGCTCGCTCGAGGCGGCCGAGTATCTGGGCTTGGCGTCGCGCATGCTCACGCGCGGCCAGCTTAAGGTAAACACGCAGATCGTGAGCAGCGATAAGGCGCTGCGGCAGCTGGGTGGAATTATCGACCGCATGTCGATGGCAATTGTGATCGCCGGTCTGTTTATCGGCTCGTCGGTGGTGTACTACGCGCGCATCGAGCCGGTTGTGTTTGGTATCCCGGTCATTGGCTTTATGGGCTACGTGAGTGCGCTGGTGCTGGCGCTGATGCTGGGCCGCGAGATCTGGCGCAACAGCCACGGCGGCAAGCGTTAGCGATTTTCCGGGGTCGGGGGAAACGGGTTATTTTGCCTCGCGTCGCGCCGGCGTGGGATGGTCCGAACAAAACTATGCCGGTTTACGGGGCTCGAGTGCCGAACCTCGACCATGCCGGAATCCGTGCTTTTAAAACCGCAGGTAGATGAGTCGTTGGTTTTCGAAAATGGCAGATATGGTTGCGAGGTGCTGATTCGGCGCCGTAATCCGGCATAGTTTTGAAACGGGCTGTTCTTGCAAGGTCCGACGACAGTTCTTCCTATCGCAAACCATAGCTTTTACCTTGGGCTTCGCCTGTGTGCGGGGCCCTTTTGCGTGATACCATACTGACAGTAATAATCAATGGCCTAGATGGTGGTGCGGAGACGCACGAATGCGTGGTTTTCCTGCGCATTTGGGAGAATCGGGGGTGCAAGTCCCCGGCTGTACCAGTAACCGTAATTCCTCTTGGCTCGGGATGCTCGCGTCGCAGATCGGACGACGTACCCGAGCCGTTAAGGTTAAGTCGGATCGCCTCCCATCTTGCATGCGGCTGCGGCGTATGCCGCCGGTGTGCATAGGGCTCTGGAGGGAAGGGGGACCCCGATGGGGGAACTCGAGCGCAGCATGCGCGATGACGTGGGGCAGCCTCAGGGCAACGCTCCAAGTACAGACAATGGGGGACAAATGGATATGTTTGAGGACGAGCGCAAGCGCGCCTCGTTGCGTCGCCATGGGGCGATCGCGCGCGGCGTAGCCAAGCGCGGCCTGGTGGCATTCCTGGCCTTCGCGATGGCCTTTGGCACCACACCGGCCCAGCTGTGGGCCGATGGCGCCGAGGGCATTGCCGAGGCCGTGGCTCAGGCCACAACGCCGAGCGAGGGCGCGCAGGCCACGGACGGTGCTGCAGATACTACCGCGGCTGCTGCCGACGCAAACGATTCGGCTGCAGGTGGCTCCTCCGAAACTGGGGATACGGGTTCGGCCGCGCCTGACAACGTGAGCGATGATGCATCGGACGACCCCGCTGCGTCAGACCCTGCTTCGGCCACCCCGGCGAGCGAGGCGTCTGACACCACCGCCGAGACCGGCGACGCGACTGCGGTGGCCAGCGAGCCCAGTGTTGCCAAGGCCGCGTCTCGTGCCGCTGATACGTTTTCCTCGAATAATGGTGTCAGCGTCGGAAAAAGCCAGTCGCCTTCTCGTTGGGCTGGCTCTAACTTCACCGCTTTTATCCAGAGCAATACTACGCTCTATGCGAATGTTTGGACTTCGTCCAGCAAGCGCGCCAGCGCTTCGGGCTGCACCTATCAGTGGCTTGCTGCCGACATCAGCAACAAGAGCGATGCGGACAATTCCGCATTTGTTCCTGTCGAGGGCCAGACGGGCGCATCGATCGTTTTGGACGATGCCCTGCGTACTCAGCTTAACGGCAAGTGCCTGCGCGTACGCATTACCGATGCAAGCGGTAACGTCATCTACGGCCCGACCAAGGGCGCCAACAACCAAAAGCTGACGGCGACGAACACCATCAAGGCACCCGTTCCTACCAAGACGGCCCTGGATGCAAAGTCTTATGTCCTCATCCAGTCTTCGGCAGACGATTCGAGCTCGTATTCGTCCGTCAAGGCCGAGATACTGAACCCTGGCACTACACTTTGGGCGAATGCCTACGACGGCGAAGCGGTCCCCAATAAGCGTATTGCGGCGCAGGGTGGCTGGACCTATCAGTGGCTTGCGTCCGATACGCGCGATGCCGAGGACTCTGCCTATCAGGTGATTCCCGGTCAGACCGGCCAGTCGCTAACGATTACGGACGAACTCGCCTCGCAGCTTGCGGGCAAGTACATTCGCGTTAAGGTTGTCGGCGATGGCCAGGAGCTGTACGGTCCGAGCAGCTCTTTCGGGACGCCCGCGTCTGTTGGCTACAATACGCCGGGTCCTGTTGCCGCGAGTGACCAGATCGCGTTAGGCCACATCGTTCTCGCCTATAACGGCGCCGAATTTGGCGACGATTATGAGAACGTCCCCAACGC
This sequence comes from Collinsella sp., assembly GCA_022713905.1. Taxonomy (GTDB): domain Bacteria; phylum Actinomycetota; class Coriobacteriia; order Coriobacteriales; family Coriobacteriaceae; genus Collinsella. The sequence goes on along the minus strand of JAIHTM010000013.1, from coordinate 15,892 downwards.
TAACGTCGGTGACACGATTAAGGCTGCCGCCTACTACCTTAACTACGACACGCCGACTGACCTCTATGGCTCCGACAAGGTCGATTTTTCTTGGTGGGTGGCCGATTCTGCTGACGGCACGTTCGAGCAGGTTGCAACTGGTGATACCTTCACGGTTACCAAGGAGTGCGCGAACCGCTACCTCAAGGTGGTCGCTAAGGCCAAGAAGGGTATCCCCGGCTCCGATAGCTGTGAGACCAAGGCGGGCCGCATTCTGCCCAAGGGCGCGACGACGCTCGATTCAGTTGCATTTACCAATGCGAGCAAGGGCGCCAAGGACACTGGCTCTACGATTGAGGCGTGCGCCTACAAGGCGGTCGATTACTCGTCTGAGCCGGTTACCGAGGGCGTTACCTACACGTGGCGTTGGTCCTCTGTCGACCCGTCTTCCTCTGCGTTTGATGCGAAGACCGACTGGCATGTGGTCGAGGGCAAAACCGACAGCAGCTTTACGATTCCCGATGACTACGCCAAGCGCTGGGTGAGCGTGTCGGCCACTGCGGGCGATAACACCGTAGAGGCGACTACTGCTGTGGCCGTTAAGGCCGCAGGCTCGCACGAGCTGTTCCTGGCGTATCTCAAAAAGATCGTCGGCGATCAGAGCGATGACGCCAAGTTTGTCTACAAGAGTGGCGAAAAGATCGGTGTTACTGCATTCGAGAAGACGTCTGCAGGAACAAAGGGTGCCGAGCTTACATCTGATCAACTGACGTATACGTGGCAGATTGCCGATAGCGCCCAGGGTCCGTTCACGACGCTGACGGATGAGAACGCGCACAGGCCGTCGTTCGTAATTTCGCAAAAGTACGTCGGCAAGTACCTCAAGTGCATCGTCGACGGTGGCTACAACACCGACTATGCCTCCACGCGTTATGCCATCGTCAAGGGCGAAGATGCCAAGGCGTATACCCTGACATCGGTTAATGTCGCTTCGAGCGGCAACCTTGCACAGGTCGGCGGAACGCTTACCCCTACTGCCAATTACATGGCAACGGGCGATTGGGGCGATTACGAGACGGCACTCCCCGAGGGCTCCCTCGTCGATTACCGCTGGTATCTCGCCGATGACGCTGAGGGCACAAATGCCCACGAGCTGTTTGGCGCCGACGAAACGACCGGCGCGATCACGCTTCCCGCCTCGGCTGAGGGCAAATACGCCTATGTCGTGGCAAACGCCGGCAACAACGATGTCAAGAGCACCGCTTGGCTCGTTAATTCTTCCGACGAAAAGTCTCTTTCCGTTAACGTCAGGGTTGTAGGCGTAAGCAAGCACGATGTCGGTCAGTCCTATGACCTTGTGGACTGGGTGCCGACGGCCTCGTTTGAGTGGTCGAGTACCCAAAAAATGTCTGCCTGGGACATCTTTGCCAAGGTGCTTGACGACGCCGGCTATAGCTATAGCACGGACGGCGGCGTTCCCTATTCGGTTACGAACCCCGATAAGTCCCAGACGCTCGCGATGGAAAACACGGCGTCCGGCTATAAGTACTGGCGTTTTGATATTAATGGCAAGGCTGCCAACTCTTATGCCACGGGCTACTACCCGAGCGATGGCGACACGCTCAAGCTCGTGTACGAGGATCCCACGGGCACGGTTTCCACGCAGGTTTCCGCGACGTGTTCGGTCGTCGGCACCGACGCTAAGGGTGCTCAGCAGACCTGGGCCGCCGCTCAGAGCATTACGCTGAAGAAGGGCTCGACCGCGGCCGACCTCTCCGAGCAGCTCTTCAAGCAGACCGGCCTCAAGGCGGACTACGACCCCAACGGCTCCTGGGGCTGGGCGCTCAATTCGATCACGTCGCCCTTCGACTCCAACCGCACGCTCGCCTACGATCCGGCGACCAAAGCGTATTGGCAGCTGTTCATCAACGGCAAGTCCTCCATGGTCGGCGCCGGCGGCTACACGCTCAAGGCCGGCGACTCAGTCGTCTGGTGCTACTCGAAGGACGGCGACCCCGCTCCTGCCGATCAGCTTTCTGTAAGCTGCACCGTTATCGGCCAGGATGCTTCGGGCGCTCAGCAGACGTGGGCACAGCCTACGATTGCTCTGGTGGACGAGGGCACAACCGCTGCGGATCTTTCCGAGCAGATCTTTAAAAAGGCCGGCATCGCCGCCGATACGGGGAAGGGTGCGTACGGCTGGTATCTCAATTCGTTGACTTCGCCGTTCGATAAGAGCGTGAAGCTCTCGAGCGAGAAGGTTAACGAAAACACCTGGAAATACTGGCAGTTCTTTGTCAATGGCAAGCCGACTGATGTTGGTGCGGGTGGCTACACGCTCAAGACCGGCGACGAGATCGCTTGGGTCTATGGCTCTGATGGGGCCATGCCCGGCCAAGTTTCCGTTTCGATGGAGATCATCGGCAAGAAGGACGAGAAGGCACAACGTTGGACCGATCCTTCGACTCAGGTGTTTGTCGAGGGCACGACGATCAAGGACGCTTCTGCTGCCTACTTTGACGCCATTGGTGTCGAGTCCAAGATGTATGACCAATTTGGCTATTGGGGTGTCCATAGCCTTGTTTCCCCGCTTGACGGTACCAAGCTGTCTGGCGCTTGGTCGTTCTTTGTCAACGGTGTCCCCGGTTCTCAGCTCGATAGCGACTATGTGCTCAAGTCGGGCGACAAGATTGTCTGGGCTTATGCTGCTGGCGATACTGTTCCCAACCCGGATGAAGTTGTAGTCGATCCGAGCGCTTCGCGCCCGACCGATTGGAAGGCCGACTGGAGTGGCAATTCCAATGCGGTTGTCGAGAACGTGTCCACGCCCACGGGCGCGTTGGCAAGCTCTTGGACGTTCGATTGGAAGGCCTACTCGGGCGCCACGTATCCCAACGCGAGCGAGCCTATCGTCGTGAACGGCAATGTGTATCTTGCCGTCAACAAGCGCTTGCTTAAGATCGATGCCGAGTCGGGCAAGGTGCTTGCCGAGTCGAACCTTAAGACTGCGATTGGCTACACCACGCGTCCGATCTATGCAAACGGATTGGTTATCGTGCCGCTCGATGGCGGTGCGGTCCAGGCTCTGACGGCCGATACGCTCACGACGGTTTGGGTTACCGACCCTGTGAGCAAAACTGCTCAGTCGAATTCTCAGCTGACGGTCGATGGCAACTATCTCTATGTCGGCACCGTTGATGTCGACTATGGTAAGGGCGTGTATAACAACGGCCATCTGACGCGCATCAATATCCTGACCGGTGCCGTTTCCTGGCAGCACGTCAACGCCGATGAGGGTTATTACTGGACGGGTGCTACCGTGGGTGACGGCTTTATTCTGGTTCCCACCAGCGCCGGTACCGTTGAGATGCTCGGCAAGTCTTCGGGCGCTGTGCTTGGAAGCGTTTCCGTTGGGGCTATCGTTAACTCCTCCTGTGTGCTCTCCGCCGACGGTAGCCATGCTTATCTGATTTCGCGCGATGGCAAGCTGCACGTTTTGGCGATTTCTGACGGTAGTTCGCGTGGTGCGGATGCCGCTTCGCGCATTTCCGAAGAGCGCGTCGTCGACCTGGGTCTTACGGGATGCGCCTGCATGCCTACGCTGTATGGCAACAAGCTGATTGTCGGCGGCGAGGTTTCCGGTGGCTCTGCGCTGGCGATTGTCGACCTTGATAATGACTTTGCTACGACGTTGGTTTCGTCTGCTGATGGCTCCGCGCTTCCCATCGGCGGCATCAAGGGTGCACCGCTCGTGAGCGCCCAGGCAGATGGCACGTATGTCTACTTCACGGTTAACTACGGTGCGACTTCCGACTATGTGAACTACACCTCGGGCGGCGGTGTCTATCGCTACAAGCTGGGTGACGCGCAGGCGACCGGTGCGTTTAGCGCAACGGGACACAACAACTACTGCGACTCGCCGATTGCCTGCGACGCCAAGGGCAACCTCTACTACATCAACGATTCCGGCACGTTGTTCAAGCTGAATGGTGGCGTTAAGGTCTCGTTCGAGACTGGCGATGGTTCCAAGGTCGATTTCCAGACTACGGCCGACGGCAAGCTGGTTAAGCCTGCCGATCCGACGCGTGAGGGCTACACCTTCGGTGGCTGGTACACCGATGAGGCTTGCACGGAGGCGTATGACTTCAGCACGCCGGTGACGGCCGATATGACGCTGTATGCCAAGTGGACCAAGAACGCCGTTAACCCTGACGGCAATGGCGGTTCTGGCTCTAACGGTGGCAGCGGCTCCGGCACTGGTGCTGGTACCGGCACGGGCGCTGGCGCGGGCACTGGCTTCGGCTCGAAGGGTGGCGCTGTCGCCCCGGGTCAGAAGCCGGTGACCAAGACGACGGTGTCGACCAAGACCGGGACCAAGGACAACAAGTTCGACAAGAAGGACTCCGACAAGTCCGACAAGAAGGACGAGAAGAAGTCTGACAAGAAGGACGGCAAGTCCGACAAGAAGTCCGACTCCAAGTCCGACAAGGCATCCGCTTCCACGACCACTGCCAAGAAGTCCACTGAGGCTTCCGCGCAGGAGTCTGGCCTCAACCCGCTCGCTATTGTCGGCATCGCGGCCGGCGTGATCGGCCTCGCGCTCATCGCCGTCTTCATGCTGACCAAGCGCGGCAAGGGTGACGGTAATGCCCGATAAGCCCAAGGAGACCAACGGGCAGCAGCCCGACTCCTCGTTTATCCAGCTCGACGATGCAAAGCAAAAGGGCGCCGCTTCGGCGGCGTCCGCCCCGCGGCGCAAGGCACTTGTCGGCGTTTTTACGGCTGCTTGCGTTGCCCTGATTGTCGTCTCGCTGGGGTTTGTCCATCCCTCCACAAGCGGTGCCTGGTCCATCGACTGGATCGTTCAGGCCGTGACGGGGGAGAGCGTCGTTGCCAACGACGCCAGGGGAGCTGGCTCGGCTGCTGCTTCTGGCAAAGCTGACTCTAAGAACTCCAAGGCTTCGGGCGATGCGAAAGATAAGTCCAAGGACTCGGGTGACGCCAAGGGCGATTCCGAGTCTTCGAACAAGAGCTCGGATAAAAACTCGGATGGCAAAAAGTCTGAAGACCAGCGTGGCAAGAAGTCTGGCGATGTATCGGCTGCTCAGAATACCGAAACTGCCGATACTTCTAACACGTCTGGTGGTACCTCTTCGGGCGGCGGCCAATCGTCTGGCGGCGCCTCTGCTTCTAACGGCGGAACCGCCTCCTCGGGCGGCCAGGGCGGCACGCAGGAGCCCAGTTACGTCACGGTGACGGTTGCGGTCACATCGAGCGCCGTGGGCAATCCTGTGTCCGCCGGCGGCACCTATACCTTTAACGAAGGTGCCACCGTCTACGACGCCCTATGCGCGCTCGGGCTTTCCGTCAACGCACACGGCTCATCGTACGGCACGTATGTCGCCGCGATCGGCGGTTTGGCCGAGAAGCAGTATGGCGGCACGAGCGGTTGGATGTACTCTGTCAACGGCTCGACGCCCATGACGGCCTGCAGCAACTACGTTCTCTCCAACGGCGACAACGTCGTCTGGTATTACGTAACAGGCTAGGGATCTCAACATAACGCACGGAACGGGCAGCTCGGACAAACATCCAGGCCGCCCGTTTTTTGATGCGAATGGGACGGAGTTTCCCAATCGAGGCTCAACCGGAAAGCGCGTCCCACTCTGGAGGCGGATTCCGGGATGCAGTTTCCGCTTCGGTGGCCATTGGGAAACCGCGTCCCGTTCCGAGGTCGGATTCCGGGATGCACTTTCCGCTTGAGTGGCGTTGCGGAAACTGTGTCCCGCTTTGAGGCCTCAATCTGGGACGCGCTTTCCGGAACGGCGCCCATGGGGAAGGCGCGTCCCATTTCGGCACCGTGGCCCGTCCCGTACGTCTTCCTCGACAGCCTCGTCAAACAAAAAAACCGGCTGGAACGTGAATTCCAACCGGTTATATATTCAAGCAAATGTCGAATCGACTATGACTGCGCGCCTTCGAGGAAGAAGCGGCGGCTGAAGTAGTTGTACCAGGTGACCAGGAACGTGGCGATGGCCTTCATGGCCTGGTAGCCGATGCTCAAAAACGTGACGCCCACAAACATGTACAGATCGTTAAGGCCCAAACCAATCACCGACAGGATGGTGAAGATCGTAAACTCGCGCTTGCGGCTCATGCCCTCGCGATGGTCGAACACGTACTTCATGCTGAGCCAGTAGTTGACCACGACGGACGTGATAAACGAGATCGTGGTACTCATCAAAAAGTCGAGGTGGAACAGCTCGACGAGTGCAATGAGCATGCCCCAGTCGATGCCAAAGGAGATAAGACCCACGACAGCGAACTTGAGGAACTGCTTGGTATGAGGTTGTGCCAGTGCCTTGCGCACGTAATCACATCCAATGCGTTGACGAATCGAGCAACGAGATACTTTAGAGCTTTTGCAAGGGAAACGTAAGGTCTTTGGCAAGAACTATACGAACTCGCCAAATATTCAAGAGGTAATCCGCAAACGTTGCAAATCTTCCCGCAAACGAGCAGGGCCCACGAACAACGCAGCACTCGATGCGCATCGTCCGTGGGCCCCGTAGTGCAACGAGGAGGTCGAGCTACTTGGTCTCTTCGCCCTCCAGGAAGATCTTGCGGGTCACAAAGTTATAGACCATGACCAGTGCGGTGGCGCAAATCTTGGCGATATTGGCCTCGAGACCCAGGCCGGCGTTGAGGGCCAGCACAATACCGTCGTTGAGTGCCAGGCCGATCACGGATAGCACGACAAAGATAATGAACTCGCGGCGGCGGCTCATGCCTTCCTTGTGCGCGAACACGTACTTCATGCTCGCGACGTAGTTAAAGATGAGCGAGACGATAAAGCCGCTGGTGTTGGCGATCAGGATGTTGAGGCCCAGACCGTAGTGGAGCAGATTCATGATGCCAAAGTCGATGACGGTGGCAATGACGCCGACGACGCCAAACTTCATGATCTGCGCAAGGAGCTTTTGCATGGTACCTGCCTTAGAGTGGCGCCGGAGCGCCGCGGGGATGACAAACTCAGCAAGTTTAGCCAATCCCCGCAGGCGGGGCTAGGCGCGCTCCTCGATAGCACCGTTTCTATATGCATCGAGCAGCTGGCGTAGGTCCTGGATTTGGCTGCGGATCTTGGCGCCGGTATCGGTATCGCTGACCATGCGGCGGCGGTCGGCCTCGTCAAAGCGGTTGGTCTCGCTTTCGATGTCCACGTTGCGGGTGAGCGCCTCGGCAACCGTCGTAAAGGCCCGGTGCGACTTAAGACGGCATCCGCGCGAGCTCGAGATAAGCGTGTAGCCGGCGATGCCCGTCTTGGGATGGTAGGCGCGACAGAAGCCGCCGTCGATGACCAACAGCTTGCCGTTGGCGCGGATGGGCTGCTCGCCCTTGGTAGTCTTGACGGGCGTATGACCGTTGATGATGTGGCCGGTCGGCGAACATGCCATGGGTGCGACGCCGAACTCGCGCATGATGTCGTCGCAGAGCGAGGGCGACTTGGTAAGCGTAAAGTATGGGTCCATCGGCTCGGCCCAGGTGCTCTTATCGGCGATATAGGCACGCTCAAAGGTACGCACCAGGCGTCCGCTCGCGGGTGAGTTAAAGCCGATCCACAGGTACCACATCCAGTCGAGGGCGTCGCGGTCGCCCACGCGCCAGGCGCGGCGGGCGATGCGGTCGCAAAAATCGAGATAATCGCGACCGGCGTGCCAGGTACCCAGGCAGTTCATGCTGCTAAAGGTACCATCCTCGTTGAGCGGCACACAGCCATGGAACAGCAGGTTGCCGTTGGTGACCTTGTACATCGAGCCGTGGGTGTAGAGGAAATCGATATGGCAATGCAGATGATCGGCGGTGACAAACTCGGACACGAGCTTGTCGATGATGTGTTGCTCCTGGGGCGTGAGCGTGTAGGGGTCCGTCGGGTCGACGGTGGGGAAGTCGTTGGTCGCGAGCGGCCACACGCTGCCGTCGGCGAGCGTGACCGTGCCGGTGTCGTGGTCGATCTTGTCGAGCAGCAGGCGGTCGGTCATGTCGAACTCGGGGTGGCGCTGGATAATCTGGCCCTCGAGTTTAAAGAGCAGCACGTTGATGGCCTTGATCAGCGGGGTGATGGACTCGCCGGCGGTATAGGTGGCGTCGGCGAAGGCGACAAGCTCGCGCAGCGAGATGCCGTAGTCGTTCTCGAGGATCTCGTAATTGTCGTAGCGCAGGTTGTTGCGCAGCACCGTGGCGATGCAGGCGGGCTCACCGGCCGCAGCGCCCATCCACAGCAGATCGTGGTTACCCCACTGAATATCGAGCGAATGATAGGTGAGCAGGCGGTCCATAATCTTGGCAGCGCCGCCGCCACGGTCGAAGATGTCGCCCACCAAGTGCAGGTGGTCGACGGCGAGGCGCTTGATGAGCGAGGCAAGCGACTCGATAAAGTCATCGGCGCTGGCGGTCTCCAGAATGGATTCGATAATGCGCTCGTGATACCGCACGCGGTAGTTGTTCTCATCCGGATGCGTGTGCAGCAACTCGTCGATGATGTAGGCGTAATCGCGCGGGATGGCCTTACGCACCTTGGAGCGCGTATAGCGGCTCGAAAGCGAGCGGGCAACCACAATGAGCTGGTCGAGCATGGTCTTGTACCAGGTGGGGGAGTCCTCGCGCCGGCTGCGGACCAGCTCGATCTTCTCGCGCGGGTAGTAGATGAGCGTGCACAGCTCGCCCTTTTCGTCAAAGGAGAGCGTGTCGCCAAAGATCTCGTCGACATGCTCGCGCACGACACCCGAGCAGTTGTTGAGGATGTGCATAAAGGCTTCGTACTCGCCGTGCACGTCGCTCATAAAATGCTCGGTGCCCTTGGGCAGGTTGAGGATGGCCGAGAGATTAATGATCTCGGTAAACGCGGATTGCTCGGTGGGGAATTGTCTCGACAGCAGGCGCAGATACTTGAAGTCTTGCGGATTGCGATCGAATGCGACCATGAAACACCTTCCGATGGGGTTGGTAAAACTGATAAACAGCGTCAAACGTTTATCAGTATGCGACGCCTTTGTTTCAATTTTGCGCTGGCGGCTCAATTGTCGGATGAACGGTTTGCTAAATCGATTTAGTTAAGGTAGATATGTCGGTTGAGTGGAGACACTGAGGGTGCTTTTGCGGACGATTGCCTATGGTTTGGTGGAGATGATGATGGTAAAGATGTTCTATACAGATGGTTCGAATTGGTAAATAGTGGACGTTTGTATCGTATTTAGGCTCGCTGTGCGATAATTTTCGTAGTAATACGTAAGGAGCCTCATATGAGTGATTTTGTCCTGACCTCTGAATCCGCCGCCGACCGAACTCGGGAGTTCTTTGAATCGCGCAATATCCCTGTCGTGTATTTTCATTACGGGATCGATGACATTCTTTACGACGACGATCTGTATCAGTCGATTTCGCCGGACGAGTTTTTTGCCCAGATTGCCGCGGGTGTCATGCCAAAGACGTCGCAGCTGGGCGTGGGCGAGTACGAGGAGTTTTGGGAGCCGTTTGTTGCCGAGGGTAAAGACGTGCTGCATCTGACGTTGTCGTCGGGTATTTCGGGCACGTATGGTTCGGCTTGCGTTGCGGCGCAGATGCTCGCGGATCGCTATCCCCAGGGCGGCAAGGTGCGCGTCATCGATTCGCTGGGGGCGTCTTCGGGCTTTGGCCTATTGCTGGAATATGCCGCCGACGTGCGCGATAGCGGCGCTTCGCTCGACGAGACGGCCGCTTGGATTGAGGAGCATAAACTCAACCTGCACCACTGGTTCTTCTCGACCGATCTGTCGAGCTACCTGCGCGGCGGTCGCATTTCGGCCGCGAGCGCGATTATCGGCACAGCGCTTAAGATTTGCCCACTTATGACGGTCGATTGCGAAGGTGGGCTGTCGCCACGTGAAAAGATTCGCACTAAGAAGCGCGCGATTTCCGAGATGGCTAAGACCATGATGGCACATGTGCAGGACGGTGCGGATTATTCGGGTAAGTGCGTCTTGTCCCATTCGGCGTGCCGCGAGGACGCTGAGGCCGTTGCGGCGCTGATTGAGGAACAGGTCCCGCAGCTCAAAGGCAAGATTGAGATCAATAACATCGGTGCTCTGATTGGCTCGCATACCGGACCTGGTACGGTGGCGCTCTTTTTTATGGGCGACAAGCGCGTGGATTAATTTGCCCCATCACGTCGCTGCATGATTGCTCAAGCGAAAACGGCCCGCCTCACGTTTGTGGGGCGGGCCAAGATGTTTTGCTAGCGTTTCTTTCCGCGGAAGAAGAAACCGTGCAGCGAGGGCTTGAGTCCGCGGTTGGCGCGACGCTCCTCGATATGATCGTGGATCGAAGCGACGCGTTCGATGACTTCGTCGGGAATTGGCACGTCGGGATTCATGTTTTCGACCTGGCTGACCTCGGCGGCGGCGACCTGGTCGATAATGGGCACGTCGTCGCGCGAGATGACGGGCGTGGCGTCTTCCTTCATCTTGCGATAGCGCTTCATCATGTCGGTCTGTAGTTGCTGGGCCGAAGGCGGCGTCCAGATGATGGCGTTGGCGCCGGCGGCGATGGTTTCACGGATGCTCTCGGGCGTCTTGCCGCCCGGTGCGATGAGCGGCAGGTTGGGATAGTGCTCGCGCAGTTCACGCAGGACCTGCGGCGTGTTCTTGCCGGCCGCGATGTTGAGGATCTTGGCCCCGGCGCGCACTTTGGCATGCGCATCATCGTCGCAACGTACGACCGTGGCGATGACGGGGATGTCGGCGATGTTGGTGATGTGCTCGACCATCTCGGCAGTGGCGGGGGAGTTGACCACGCAGCCCGCCGCGCCCTGCATCTCGGAGACGGCCGCCATCTGCACGGAGCGCTTACCGGTGGTGGTGCCGCCGCCAACGCCCACAAAGACTGGGCACTCGGCAACGGTCAGCAGCGCCTGCGTAATGGCGGGCTGCGGCGTGAAGGGGTAGACGGCAAACACGGCGTCGGCATTGGAGTTGCGGATGACCGCCACGTCGGTGGTGTAGATGAGCGACTTGATGCGGCGGCCAAAGAGCGTAAAGCCGCTTGCCTCCTCGATCTCATCGGGCATGCGGAGGGCCGCCTTGCGCAGACGCCCGTCGATGGGCAGCGGCTCCATGGGCAAAAGGCCGTTGGGAGTTACGGCCACCTGGGGCTCGGTAAATTCGTCTGCAAGCTCTACCTCGGAGAAGTCGACCGATGCGACGATGTCCTCGTGAACCTCGGCGGGAACATCGATGGGGTCTTGGTCGTTCGTCGCGGCAGGCGTATCGAAGGAGCTGGTGGCGACAAAGGCGTCGACGCGCTCGTTCAGATCGTTAAGAGTATCCATGGTGGTCCGTTTCTATGTTGTGCGGCCGGCAGTGCACAACCGGCGCTACGTTGCTAAATCGTTTGATGAGTTGATTTTTCCCCGCTGCGCCATCCGTTAGACCGAACGCCCGTCGAACGTGAAGGAGCTGTGGTGGCGGGTTTTGAGGTGCTATCTTAAATGTCCCGTTTAAAAGAGAGGTGGCGCGGTATGGAAATCTCGACATTATTGGGCTCGATTGGCCTATGCGTGGGCGCAATCGTAGCCGCCGCGGTCATCTACTTTGTGGTCACGGCCATTAAGGGCAAAAGAGCCGAGCGCAAGGAACGCGAGGCGCTTAAGCAGCACCGTGACCAGCAGGACAAGCGCGCACGGGAATAGTTTGTTGAGTTTTGAATCCGTGCGCTAGCTGCGTTTTCGGACCAGGGCGATGTAGAAGCCCTCAAAGTCGCGGCTGGGCGGGATGGTGAGCGTGCCGGGCACGCCGTTGGTGATGGCCGAAACCTGACCCGCGGCGATTGCCTCGGTGAGAGCGTTGGACTCGATGCGTGGCTCCTCACCAGCTTCCTGGGCGCGGCGTGCTTCGCTTTCACTCGGCGTGCCGTCGAGGGGGATGAGCTCGCAGTCCATATGCTTGTCGAGGGCCTCTTGCAGAGCGTCCTCGTTTTCCTGCGGCATGATCGAACAGGTGGAATAGACGAGTGTGCCGCCCGGCTTGAGGGCGCCCATGGCGCGGTCCAGAAGCGCGCGCTGCGAGCGGGCGCACTTGCCAAGCAGCTGCTCGGTCAGGCCGCGCAGGCTTTTCTCGTTGCCGCTGATGACGGTGCCCGTGCCGGTGCAGGGGGCGTCGAGCAGAATGCGGTCAAAGCGGAAGAATTCGTCGAGCTCGCGTGCGTCGATGCGCATGACGGGCACGTTTTTGGCGTCCTGGCGGTGGAGGTTGGCCTCGAGCTTTTCGGCGCGGGGGATGCTCATCTCGCAGGCCGTGAGGTGCGCCTGGCCCTGGGTGAGGGCGGCGATCTGCGTCGTCTTGCCGCCAGGGGCTGCGCACATGTCCAGGATGTCCTCGCCTGCCTGGGCGCCCAACACCAAAGGCGGCATCATGGATGACAGGCTCTGCAGGTAGATCTTGCCGTCACGGTAGATGTCGAGGTCCCACAGATCGGAAACTTGGGCCTCGGGCAGGATGAACGCGTCCGGGTACCAGGCGACGGGATGGTGGGCGATGCCGGCGGCATCGAGCGCCGCAGTGATGTCCTCGGCGGTCGCCTTGAGCGTGTTGGCGCGCAGCGTGACCGGGCGCGTGGCTGCGGCGCCAAAGCCCTCGATCATGAGCTCGGCATCGGCGGGAGTATAGGCGCCGGCAACCGTGTCGACCATAAAGCGCGGCAGGTCGGCGGCGGAGTGTTGGGCGGCAAGCTGGTCGGAAAGCTCGGTAGCGGCAAACTGCCTGAGCTTGAGCTCGGCCTTGACCTGCTTTTTCTGCTTACGACGACGCGGCTTAGACATCCGTCTTTCCTTCCATCAAAATGATTTTTCTGGGCGCCTTGGCGTTTGCCTAGTACTGGCTCTCGTGCTTGCTGAAGAAGTCGAAGCGCGGGGGCAGCGGCTTCACGCGGTGCTCGCCGGGCTTCTCGCCCAGGCTCTCCACAAACTCGTCCGTGGAGGCAAAGATGTTATCCCAGCTAAAGAACGCGACCGGGTCGACGTCGAAGTACTCGCAGATGAGCTCGCAGCCGGCCGGCACAATACCGTGCATGAGCACGGTCGCCACGCGCAGCTCGGTAAAGGCGTCGACGAGGGCCTGCGTCATTGCGGCATTGGCCGGCTCGCCCTCGAGCTTGTTGGCGGCCTTGGAGGCATCGCTCCAGCGCTTGTTGGCGGCGCGCAGGTAGTCGTCGCACACGGCAAGCGCGCGGTGCGTCTCGAACTTGTACATAGCCTGCTCAAAGGCGAGAGCTGCCTGCTCGGCGGCTTCGACCACGGCGGCAGAGGCCGCACCGGCGGGGATGCAGCCGTTGCGATAGGGGCTCTCGTCGCCCTCCTTGACGGCGACGCCGTAGAAGCAGCTGCGGGCCAGGCGGTTGAACACGCCGGTCAAAAGGGCGCTCTCCTTAAGGGCAGGATCGATGACGCGCTTGTCGTCGCAGGCGCGCACCTCGTTGCCGTCCTTGTCCTTGCCGGTCACGCGGGTGTCGTATGCCTTGGGGCTAAAGCTCACCGGCTTTTCGGACAGGCCGAGCGACAGCCAGTGCGCGCGCATCTGCTCGCAGGTGTAGTGGTTGAGCAGGTCGTCTGCCGGCGGGGGAGGCGTCTGCGAGGACGAGCTGGCCTTTTTGCCCATGTAGAGCAGGTGGTAGCAGGCGCTGACGGTGCTCTGCGTGAGATCCCAGCCCAGGGCCTCCCACATGGCGGTCTGCGCGATGCAGTAGAAATAGATGTTGTCCTGACCGATAAACTGGTAGATCTGTGCGTCGTCCGAGCACCACCAGTCGCGCCAGTCGAGCGAGCTGTGCTGGTAGGTGGGCGCGGGCACCTGCGTGGAGTCGGCAGCGGGCTCGCCCATGAGGGCGGCATCCTGGGCGGCGACACCCTCGGTCACGCCGGCGGCCTTGGCATCGCGTGCGAGCACGGTGCGGGTGTAGCTGATGGGCGCCCACAGGCTCTCGGGCCAGCACCAGCAGGTGACGTCGTTCACGCCGTCGACCTCGGGCACCGGAACGCCCCAGTCGATGTTGCCGGTGATGCGGAAGGGCACGAGCGCCTTGCCGCTGCGGAAGCGCACGCCGCCGTTGGCGAGCACCGCGTGGGCGTCGTCGCGCTCCTTCCAGCTGGGGAAGGTGACGGTAAAGCTGCTCTTGTTGCCCTCGGGCTCCAGCACGGTGTGCTCAGGAAGCTGATCCTCGACGGCATCGAAGGCCTCGCGGAACTTGTTCTGGATGTAGAGCTGGGCCGGCAGCAGCCACTCCTCCATGGTCTTGGAGACCACGGAGCGAACCTGCGGGTTCTGGGCGAGCTTGGCGGTATAGGTCTTCATAAAGTCGAGGTAGGCCGGCAGGTCGAAGTAGAGGTTGTCGACCGGGCGCAGCTCGGGCACCTCGCCGGTGAGCTGGCTTTTGGGCGCGATGAGCTCCTCGGGCTCAAACTGGTGGCCCAGGTCGCACTCGTCGGCATAGGCCTTCTCGGACTTGCAGCCCTGGATGGGGCAGCGGCCGATCACCTGACGGCCGTTGAGGAACGTGCCGGCCTTGGCATCGTAGAACTGCAGCGTGGAGCGCTTGGAGATGGTGCCCCGCTCGTGTAGGCGCTTGATAATCTCGGCGGTCACCTCGTTGTGAATCTGCGCAGCCGGCTCAAGGCCCGAGCCGCCGTAGATGTCGCAGCTGATGTTGTAGTTGTTGAGGGTCGCGGCCTGGCGGGAGTGATTGGACTCGACATACTCGCCGATGGACTTGTCGTAGCCTTCGTTCTCCTTGAGCTTGCGGTAGCTCTCCATGATGGGCGAGCCGTAGCAGTCGGTGCCCGAGGTGAAGATGACGTTCTCGCGGCCCAGACGGTCGCGCAGGAAGCGGGCGAAGAAGTCGGCCGGGACAAAGACGCCGCCAACGTGGCCAAAGTGAAGGCCCTTGTTGCCATAGGGCTCGCCGGCGGTAACGATGGCGCGGCGAGGCCAGCTGGGACGGTCGTTCATGGAGTATTTGGATGCCATGGGACTCCTTCGCATATGGTGGGAGCGCGGCCGGGCGCAAGGCCTGGCGACGCGGTGGTCAATTCGTGCATATCGTTCGACATTATCGCACATGCGGACGGGTACGTGGCAGGGGCGCTATCCTAAGATGCTATGAATGAGATTTCCAACATACATGCGTTTGAGGACGAGGATTTTCTGCACGCCTGCTTCGTGTGGGGGATGGCCGTGATCGCGGTGTTTGCCGTGTGCCTGGTGCCGATGTTTATGCTGCTGGGCGGGCCTGCGGACTTGGACGCGGCTGAGGCGGGCGGCTGGACCACCGTCGTGGGCTGGATGGTCGGTGTGGCTGCGGTTTCTGCAGCGTCGTTTGCCGTGCACGAGCTGGTGCATGCGGTGTTTTTTAAGCTGCTGGCGCCTGCGGGCGCGCGCGTGACCTTTGGGGCGAACCTCGAGACGGCGATGATCTATGCCTGCGCCGAGGGCGTTGTGTATTCGCGCCGGCGGTACATGGCGGTTTGCCTGGCGCCGACGGTTGTTGTGACGACAGCATTTGCCCTGGGGTTTGCGTTCTCGGACTATCCGCTGCTGTGCTACCTGGCGGCTGGTCTGCACTTGTCGGGCTGCGTGGGCGATTGGTATTACGTGCGGACCATCCTGCGCGACCGCCGCATTGTCGCCTGCGAGGATACGTCCTTTGGCGTGCGCTTTTTCGCAAGGTAGTCTTTTTGGGATGATTGTTCTGGGACGGGGATTAAAAAATCATTAGGTACGCAATGATTTTTTAAGGCTCTGTTAGACCAGGATTGACATACATGTGTCCCCACGGTGCCATATCTTTGACCCCGTAGACCGCGATGATGGGGGCAGCATGAACGCCGAAG